>JAIRTA010000011.1 GCA_031255175.1 Oscillospiraceae bacterium
GCCCTGTGCCGCCGCTTCCGCGGTTCCGGCGCGCTGCGCGGGCGGATTTGGCCGTTCACGCGGCCTGCGGCGCGCCGAATGTGCGCGATATGGGATTTTCCTCTTTCTTTTTGGCGCGAAACGGCGTATAATAGGCGTCGAAGAGAAAGTCCCTGCCAACAATTTGGCGGGGCGTTGCGGGGCGTCTGTTTTGTCATGCCCCGGGAAGGAGGATTTTCACATGGAATACAACATTCTGGGAGAACCGATGCCGGTGGTCGTCTGCACGTTGCAGTCCGGCGAATCCATGCTCACCGAACGCGGGTCTATGGCGTGGATGACCCCCAACATGCAGATGGACACCAACGCGGGCGGTTCCATCGGCAAGGCCTTCGGGCGCATGTTTTCGGGCGAGTCGATGTTTCAGAACCTCTACACGGCGCAGGGCGGCGTTGGGATGATCGCCTTCGCGTCCAGCTTCCCCGGCGCGATTCGCGCGGTGCAGATCACCCCGGACCACCCGATTGTCTGCCAAAAGTCCGCGTTTCTCGCGTCTCAGCCCAGTGTTGAGCTCTCCATCCACTTTCAAAAGAAGCTGGGTGTGGGTTTCTTCGGCGGCGAAGGGTTCATCATGCAGCGGCTCTCGGGCCACGGCCTCGCGTTTTTGGAGATCGACGGGTTCGCCGTCGAATATACGTTGCAGCCCGGCCAGAGCCTGATCGTGGACACCGGCAACCTCGCGATGGTCGACGCCACCTGCTCCATCGACATCCAGCAGGTGCCCGGCCTGAAAAACAAACTGCTGGGCGGCGAGGGCTTCTTCAACACGCGGGTCACGGGCCCCGGGCACGTGGTGCTGCAAACCATGCCCCTGAGCGGCTTTGCCTCGGCGCTGTCCCCGTTCCTTGCCAGCAAATCCTGAGAATCTCTCCCAAAGGGCCGCCGCGCACCTGTTGACAAGTTCTGTGTGAAAAGCTACAATGGAGACGGTGGGGTATGACGCGAAAGGCGGTGGCCCGTTGGGCAATTTTGTAGACCATTATCGTGTGTTGCAGGTTCACCCGGAGGCCGAACAGGAGGTCGTCCAGGGCGCCTACAAACGGCTGTGTAAAAAATACCACCCGGATCTCAACAGTTCCCCGCAGGCCCAGGCGCGGATCGCGGCGATCAACGCCGCCTACGAGGTGCTGGGCGACGCGGAAAGACGCGCCGTCTACCACGCCGAATGGCGCCTGCGGCGCGCCCCCACCGCCATGCCGCCGCGGCCCCGCACCCCGTCGCCCGTACCCCAAACGGGTACGCCGCAGGCGTGCCGGCTGGTGTTCGACTACTTCTCTCATCTCTCGGCCGGCCGCTATCAAGACGCCTTCGCGCTGGTCAGCGAGACGGACAAGACGCATTTTTCTTACGGCGATTTTGTCGAATGGCAGACTTCTGTCTCCGCCATCTACGAACTCGGCCCTTTTTCGATCTCTCTCTACAAAATCCACCCCGGATTTCGCATGGAAGGCCGCACCCGCTTCCTCGCCGAGGAATACCGCGTGACCGTGCAGGAAAAGAACCGCAAGACGGGCGGCGTGAACGAATACGCCTTTACCAAGTACGCGGTGCTGGAACGGGGCCTCTGGCGGCTCTACCTGGGCTATCGGGACCTCACCCCGCTGATGGCGCATTTTAAGGTGGATTCGCTGACGCAGGAGGAATCTTTGCTGCTCAGCCGCTGGGAGCGCTACATAAAAACCACCGACACGGTGCTGGGGCTGCCAAACCGGCTGGGTTTTGAGGAATTGCTGACCCCGGAGATCTACCGCTACAAACGTTACGCCCGCCCCTTCACGCTGGCCGCCTTTCAAGTGGCGCTGCCGGACAGGGCGGCGGGCGCCGGGCAGGCCGCGCGTCTGCTCAAATATGTCGGCTATCTGCTCTCCCGCTATGTGCGCTCGATCGACCGCGTCGGCTATCTCGACGACTCCCTCTTTGGCGTCCTGCTGGCCGAGACGCCGCGGCGGTCCGCCGATTCCGCCGTGCGCCGGATCTTGCGCGCGGTCCGCAAAGATCTCTCCTCCTGCTTCGATTTCGACGTGCACATTCAGTTCGGGCTCGCGCCCTATGAGGGGCAGTCCCTCGACGCCATGCTCCGGGCCTGTCTCCTCGACCGTCATGTCGATCTCACCTCTCGCATCGCCCGTTTCTTTGACTGACGGTCTTTTTGTTTCACGTGAAACATTTTTCAGCGGACTCCTCTTTTGGGAAGGAACGTGGGCATGGGCAAAATCATCGCAATCGCCAACCAAAAGGGCGGCGTGGGCAAGACCACCACCTGTGTCAACTTGACCTGCGCGCTGCACAACGCAAATCTGAAGGCCCTGCTGGTCGATTTCGACCCGCAGGGCAATTCGACGTCCGGCATGGGCATCGACAAAAACCGGGCGCCTTCCGTCTACGATGTGGTGCTGGGCAATGTGGCGGCCGCGCGCGCCCTCATTACCACCCGCTTCGGCGACGTGCTGCCGGCCAACAAGGCTCTCTCCGGCGCCGAGATCGACTTTATAGAGATGGAAAAGCGGGAATACCTGCTGGCGGCCGCACTGGAGGCGCTCCGCCCCCACTACGATTTCCTGCTGATCGACTGCCCGCCCTCGTTGGGGCTGCTCACACTCAACGCCTTCTGCGCCGCCGACACCGTTTTGGTGCCGGTGCAATGCGAATATTACGCGCTGGAGGGCCTCTCCGACCTGATCTACACGATCCGGGCCGTGCGGACGCGGCTCAACCCGGCGTTGGACGTGGAGGGGATCTTGCTGACCATGTTTGACGGGCGCACCAATCTCTCCCTGCAAGTGGCGGCGGAGGTCAAGCGGTTTTTCCCCGGCAAATTGTACGCCTCCGTCATCCCGCGCAACGTCCGCCTCTCCGAGGCCCCCAGCCACGGCGTCCCCGTCCATCACTACGACCGCGCCTCCCGGGGCGCAGACGCCTACACCCAACTGGCCGCGGAACTGATACGCAAAAACCGCCCGCCCGAAGACAGCCGATAGCTTTAGGCGATAAATCTACAACCGGTTTGAGGGGCAAAAGCGCGTCTGCCGAAGGCCGCGTCGATTTTTCGGCAGATGCGGCAAAAAATGCTCCGGGCGCCCCGCCGGGCTTGCCCGGTGGGGCGGAAACGAACACGGGGTGTATTCGCGAGGCTTTTTGTGGTTGGGGTCCCCACGCGGCTTGCCGCGAGGGGTGGTAATTATGGCGGAACAAATCGCCGGCCAGCGGCGGGCGAGGCTTTTGACTCCCAAATCATATCTTTATTAAAGGAGCGGACACTATGCTGGACATTCGGCAGATCCGCGAGGACCCGCAGGCCGTGATCGACCGCCTCTCGTTGCGGGAGAAGGACTTCGGCGAGGAGGTGCGGAGAGCCGCCGCGCTGGACGCCGCCCGCCGGCGGATCCTCTCGCAGACAGAATCGCTCAAGGCCGAACAAAACGCCGCCTCCAAACAGATCCCCGCTCTCAAAAAGAGCGGCGCCGACACCTCGGCCCTGATGGCACGCATGAAGGAGATCTCCGCACAGGCCGGCGCGCTCGAGGAGACGCTGCGCGAGACGGAGCAATCCCTGCAATCGACGCTGCTCGGCCTGCCCAACCTCCCCCGGGCGGACACGCCCCGCGGCGCCGACAGCGCGCAAAACGTGGAACTGCGCCGTTTCGGCGAACCGCCCGCCTTTTCGTTCCCGCCCCGGCCCCATTGGGAGATCGGCGAAGGGCTGGGCGTGCTTGACCCGGCCGCGGCGGCCAAAGTCACCGGCGCGCGCTTCCATTTTTACCGCGGCCTCGGCGCGCGCCTCGAACGGGCCATCGCCAACTTCTTTCTCGACACACACACGGCCCGGGGTTACACGGAGATCTTCCCCCCCTTTCTCGTGAACCGGGCCTCCATGACCGGCACCGGCCAGCTCCCCAAGTTTGAAGAGGACGCCTTCAAGGTGCAGGACACCGACTATTTCCTCATTCCCACGGCCGAGGTGCCGGTGACCAACCTGCACCGGGATGAGATCCTCCCGGAGAGCCGTCTGCCGCTCTCTTACTGCGCCTATTCGGCCTGTTTCCGCGCCGAGGCCGGCAGCGCCGGGCGCGATACACGCGGGCTCATCCGCCAGCACCAGTTCAACAAGGTGGAGTTGGTCAAATTCACCCGCCCGGAGGACTCCGCCGACGCGCTCGAGGCCCTCACCGCCGACGCGGAGGAGGTGTTGCGGCGCCTGAACCTGCCCCACCGGGTGGTGCGCCTCTGCGGCGGCGATCTCTCGGCCGCCTCCTCCATAACCTACGACATCGAGGTCTGGATGCCCTCGTACGGGCGGTATGTGGAGATCTCCTCCTGTTCCAATTTCGAGAGTTACCAGGCCCGCCGGGCCGGGATTCGCTTCCGGCGGGAGAACGGCAAACCGGAACTCGTCCACACGTTAAACGGTTCCGGCGTGGCCGTCGGCCGGACCACCGCCGCCATCCTGGAGCTCTGCCAGCGCGAAGACGGCGGCGTCACGGTCCCGGAAGCCTTGCGGCCCTATATGAACGGCCTCGCGTCCCTCGAGGTGCCGGTCCGATGAGGCGGCGCGAGGGGCGGTTTGCCCGCCTGCGGGCGGAATTCCGGGAGCTCGCGCTGCGCGGCAGCTTTGTTGACCTGGCGGTCGGCGTCATCGTCGGCGGCGCGTTCGGAAAGATCTCCACTTCCCTGTCCGGCGACATCATCATGCCGGCCGTCGGCGTGCTGCTCGGCGGCGTGGATTTCTCGTCCTTCAACATCACCCTGCCCGCCCTCTGGGCGGGCGGCGACCCTGTGCAGCTCGGCCTCGGCAGCTTCATCAAAACCATCGTCGATTTCTTCCTCATCGCGCTGTGCGTCTTCTTCCTCGTCAAATGCATCAACGCCCTGCGCCGCCGTGAGGCCGCCGAAGAACCACCGGCCCCGCCGGCCCCCGATGTCGCCCTCCTCACCGAGATCCGGGACCTGCTGAAGCAATTGACAGTTGACAATTGACAGTTGACAATTGGGTGGTTGGATGTACGGTTGCTGGGGAAAATGCTGTCTCTCCACACGGTAGTACGCCGTGTCAAGTATTTTTTAATCGAAGTATAATAAAATCCCGTTGAAACCTGAAAAATCGGGTTTCAACGGGATTTTGTCGGTTATGAAAGCGCAAACCGTCCTTTTGTGTGCAATTTACCTGTATCGCATTTCATTTATCTGATAAAATTTGTTAAAATATTTTTATTTTCGGGTGTTTCAATGCCATTCTCTTTTCCAATCCTGATGCATTTTAACATCCAGGCCATATTTTTTCCTATGTTATACATTGTCAGCAGGCCTTCTCTATCCTGCAAAACCTCTTCCGGCTCGCTGCCGTAAACATGATTCCAGTGCGTAGCTGATACTACCGGCATGGAATGAATCGTAAAATATTTATTGATTATATCAAACGACGCGGTCGTCCCTGAACGTCTCGCGCTTAATATTGTCGCCGCAGGCTTAAAAGAAAAATGTCTGCCGCCTGAAAAAAATGCCCTGTCCATGACTGTCAACAGTCTTGCGCTGGGATGTGCAAAATATACAGGGGAACCGAAGATAAACCCGTCACATGTTTTCGCTTTTTCGACAAATTCATTGACTAAATCGTTAAAAACACAACGCCCGATTTCTCTGCATTTCCGGCAGCCGATGCAATCCGGTATCGGCTGATTGCCAATAAAAACGGTTTCCGTTTCGATTTTTTCTTCCTTCAACCCTCGTATCACTTCATTCAACGCCACATTGGTACACCCGTTGTTTCTTGAACTGCCATTTACCAACAATACTTTCATAAGAAAAATCCTCCAAAAATTTTAGGGCAACTTGCACCTAACGCCCAAATAGACGAACTTTTTCTGTTCATGCCGGGCAGCCCTCAATCCATTGCCCCTCCTCTGTCGCGAGCATTTTTCTACAGGAAACACGCACTTGCCTGGCGGGTTTTTCTATATGTTTCGCGCACTTCCCCCCCATACCTTTTCCCCTCTGTCCGGATTTGCCGCCGTCACTTGCGGCGGCAAGCGCAGTATATCACTGATGCACGTGGAATGCAACAACAAAAGGCGTGCAGGATCGATTTCGCGATTTCGCCCGGCAATATACTATATATAGTGGTCACCTACTATATATAGTATATTGCCGGGGGGAAACAGCTTTTTTGTGGTGTGCGGACGAGGCGGAGGGGCGGAGGGTGTCGTCGGGCCGGAATGCACGTGCGTCTGAGGCGGAAGCGGCGCGCGGGCCGTGACGCTCTAGCGCCGTCACGCTCTACCGCCGTCACTCTCAATTTTCACGAAATTTGGAGCTTTTTCAATAAAAATGAGAATACTATTGACAAATCAGACCCTTTGAGATAATATGGAAAAACAAGCGTCACGCCGCTTACAAAAGGGCAGCGGAGATGCGGCGCTTCTTTTTGTGAATTTTTTCACGTTCTTCCGGGCGCCTTGCGTGCCGGCAATTTCTCTGTTTTTCGTTTTTGGTTTATAGTGCCTTGTGGCCGTGAAAGAGGTTATTCTGTCATATTGAAAAGCCCTGTGTTTTCAAGAATTCAACAGATTCAATTGGACGTTGCCGTATAAGAGGAGGGGAAAAGCGTGAAATACCATCATTGCAAAAAATTTGTGAGCATCTTGCTAATGGTCTGCATGTTGTCGCAAATCTCCCAATTTGCTTTCGCACGCGAGGACGATCTTTCGTCAGATGCCACAACTTCGCAAATCGTTGACGATTACTCCCATCATTGGGCCGCAGAGCCTATAGAATACCTTTTGTCCAGGGAGATCCTTGTAGGCTACAACAACGGCGAGATCCGGCCTGCGAACAAGATTACACGCGCCGAATTCATCACGCTTGTAAACAGGGCCTTCCACTTTGTAGAAGAAAGCCCCGACAATTTCCCCGACATTGCAGGGGATGAATGGTATGCGGCGCAATTCAAACGGGCAAAACAGCGCGGTTACATCGCTGGCGACGAACATGGAAGGGCCAATCCCGAAAAAGAAATTACGCGGGCCGAAGTCGTCGTCCTGTTTACAAACATGTTAAACATTTCGGCGTCAATGCCTGTTTCGAAATTCGTTGACGCCGATCAGACGCCAACATGGGCCTTCCCCAGTTTGCTGGCTATGGAAGAGCGCGCATACATATTTGGGTATCCGGACAACACGTTCCGCCCCCTGCGTGACTTGACGCGCGCTGAGGCGTGTGCAATCATTGCCAGGATCCGACAGATTATATTGAGCGACCCGGACCTTTCCGCACAGTTCGACCTTCCGGATGAGGAGATCCCTCAGGCGGCGCCCCCATCGACTTCACCCCCCCGGCGTCCTGTTGTCATCCCAGATCCGGACCCGACACCGGATCCGGACCCGGAACCGACACCATCCCGGCCGCCGCTCCCTCCCCACTTGGCCATAGCGGTATCGGGTGAGCTCAGAGAAAACCGGAAACTGACCATTTCGGGCGTCTCCTCCACAGGCGACGATGCGGAATATCAGGAACTCATCCGGGACGGGGATGTGTCCCTCACCATTCGGCCGGTGGATGCATCGATCCCGCCCGGATTGCTCATCCGCGTGGATGGCGATACGGCAAGGGATGATTACAACGAGTTGATCATCAAGCAGGCCGGCGCGTATGAAATTACACTGCATTATGAGGGTCCGCGCGGTTCGGCAAATGCGATTCAGTACATCACCGTAGCGCCCGACATGCCGCCGGTGCCCGACTTTTCGTTTAATACCATCAATTACCGCGACGAGGGCACAACGATCCGTGATGCTTCTGTGACGGAACGCGGCGATGACATAGCGGCGTGGCACTGGACAGTCATCCATGACAAGGATGCCTCTGGCGTTTTCTCAGAAGAGAATGCGGAGCGCTTTGAAACCGAAGAGGGGCTTCTTGCGTATATAGCCCGAGAAGCGGGATTTTATCAAGTTTCACTGACCGTTGAGGAGACATTCAACAACACAATCTCCAAATTCCTGACGGAAGATGACTTCTTATCGGCAAGCAGCGCCCCCAAAGTGTTTGAGATCAAAAACAGGGCGCCGTCCGTCGCCGGTGCGATAGAGAAGGCAAAACAGCTGAACATCGCGGCGACTTTTGGGTCGATCGCGCCATCCCGCGAGGTCGCTTTCGGCGAAGCGTTGGGGCAGGTTGTAAAAAATCTGGAAGACAGAGGCGCCCTCGTGACCCTCAGCGGCATCAGCGATATATTTAACGAATATGACGAATGGATCGTATATGAGCACCAAAATTATCGGGGCGCGTACAACAACCCGAGAGTCACGTGGCCCAGGGAGAACAGTATCTTCTTCGAGGGCGACGACATTTGGATGGACGGCTACACGAACGAAGCCTACAAAGATTTTCTGTTCATGCCAAGCGATGACCCGGAAGAAAAAACCCTCAGCTTTGATATGTGGCGTGACCGCACCGACTGGCACAGTATGGAGGGCGGGGGATTTCTCTTTAACACGCATATAGATGCGGAGACAAATACCATCGAAGGCTACGCCATGTTGGTGACGAGCAATGGGCTGAGAGTGTTCAAAATCAACGAAAGCAATCTGACCCACTTCAGAAACGGCGCCCACCCGACGACCGGTGCCGGAACAGGCAATGGCATGGCGGCCTATGGGCAGCTTTTGACGACGGTAAACATTGGAACCGGCAACGCGCTCTATGAGAGACACGCATTCAGAATGGTTATTTCTCCAACCACAATCAGCATTTGGCACAATGAAAATCTGGTCCTCGACAACTATCGTCTGCCTGTTGAGGCGAAGGGGTATGGATTTGGTCCCATAACGGCCCATGCCAGTCACGGCTGTTCGCAGCTGTCCTATTTCACATTTTCAGATTTGCGCATGGGTTTTGACGAAAGCGAGACCCTCGCGGATGTTTTAGATAAGTACGAATGGACGCCGGGCGCCGGGCGGGCCATTGTGCATATCAGCGATGGCGCGGTGAAAGATCTCTCCGACGAAACCGCAATCGGAAGCATTGCCGCCGGCATAAACAGGCAGGGTGTCGATTATTTCGCCGTGAGTATCCCGGAAAGTCAGGATGCGTTCACGGATCTTCTGAGGAATCTCGTCAGCGGTCATGCGCTTGATGGAGAAGACGTGGAGGTTTTCGTTGAAGAATTGACGGAACTCCTCTGGGCCAAACTCACCACCGATCCGTTGACGCATCTGCTGACGGCGGATGACAAAATTTACTATGACTATCTCTACGCGGATCCGGAAGACGACTCCCCAGGCGAGATAGCCTATCTGTATTCTCACTATATCAGTTCTTTCCCGGTCAACACCGGCTTGATCGACGGCAACGGCGTGTTGGGCGATTCACGCGAAGCCCTCGGCAAAGTGGGCAATTATGACATATATCTCAGCGTCAGCGACATCCCCGGCACCAACGAGAGCCTCGCCGGGGCATACAGTCGCTGGTCGGAGTTAACTTACGTCGACAGCCTCACTGTCCACCGGCGCCCGGTGGCATTGCTCAGCGGATCTCTGTCTCTGGGGGCGGAGGGGTCCGGCCATGCTGTTCTGAAGCTTACCGAAAACAGTTACGACCCGGACCACCTATATTTGGAAAATAAAGGGATTGTCGAGACGGAGTGGAAGTGGAAAACGCTGTCCGATCTCGATTGGACGGACGGGCGCCCGCCTTCCGTGCTGCCGTACGAAGACGAATACTTGGTTTACTATCGCGTTAAAGACGAGGAGGGCGCATGGAGTGTCCCGGCTTGCAACTATTTTAGCACACTTGGCATGACGCCTGTTGTCGTGGGGCCCGATACCGAGCCGCCGGTCATCTCGTTTGTCACATACAACGCCCAAGATTGGGAAAACCTGTTCGAAACCGATGTCTTCAATGTCGGTGAACAGATCTGGCTTGAGGCGAGCGCCGTCGACGACACCAGTGTCGAATCGTTTGCGTTGTATGTTGAGGGGCAGTTGCTTTCCCGGACCTATGGCAGGAACCTCTTTGCCTTTGAAACTCCGGGCTTGAAGATGATTGAAGCCATTGCCAGGGATCCCTCCGGCAATGAGGCGCGGGAAACGCTGACCCTGACCGTTTTGGGCATCGATAACACGTTGCCTGAGATCATTCTGCATAGCCCCGAGATGAACAAAACCGTGACGGGCGCCGTGGATGTCGTCGCCAGCATCACCGACAACGTTCAAGTCGCCTCCTGGAAGCTGGAGTATAAGCTTGCGGAGGAAGACAATTACACGTTGATTCGCCAGGGCACGACGTCCATCGACCGCCAAGCCATAGGTCTGATCGATCCGTCCGTTCTGGCGGACGGCGCGTACGAATACAAGATCACGGCTGCGGATACTTCAAATAACACACACTGGCTTACGTTTACCCTCACGGTGCGGCACAGTTCGAGCGGCGATACTGTCCCTCCGTCGGTGGAACTCCTGCGCCCGGAGCACGGCGACATTCTGAGCGGCATTGTTGAAATAGCCGGCACCGCCGAAGACGAAACCGCGCTGGCGTCATACCAGTTGAAGCTGATAGCGCCAGATAATACCGAGATCATTTTGGCGACCGGAAACAGCGCCGCACATGCCATCCGATTGGCCGATTGGGATACCACAACGGGCCAAGACGGAATTTACAGGCTGGTGTTTTCCGCGGCCGACAGCGCGGGCAACGAGAAATTCGTCCAAATATCGGTATATGTAAACAACAGAGATAGCCTTGCGCCCCGTTTGGAATTTATAACTCCGAAGCATGCCGACACCGTGAGCGGCCTTGTGCCTATCCGCGTGTCTGTATCTGACGACTCCGGAATTGCTTCCTACGAATTGGCAATCAAATCTGCCGATCAGGACGACTTCACGGCCGTCGCCGAAGGAACCGGACCCGTGGCGGGCGGTATCATCTACGACTGGAACACGCGGAACGCGACGGATGGTGTGTATTCTCTTCGCCTGACGGCGGAAGACACAGATGACAACTATGCCTGGCTCGTTATCTCCGTTGCGACAAATAACGCGGGCCCCGGCCAGAGCGGGGCCGCGCAGCTGCTTGTAAACAATGGGCTGTACTATGCGGATATCTTTTCTGCTGTGCCGATCCGGATTGTTGCCGACGACGTGTTTACTCTCTCGTCCGCCGTGATAACGGTCAACGGCACTGTCGTGCCGAACGACGGACTTGGCTTCGCAAGCTTTGTCGCAGCCACGCCCGGCCTATATGAGGTTGCGGCGGAGATCTCTGACAAATCAGGCGGCCATCACACCCTGACAACCGAATTCAGGGCGATCGATCCGAATGATTACTTGGTGCCCGCGGTCGAGATCAAATCGCCGGCCAACAATGCCGTGCTTATATCCCCTGCCGATATTATAGGCACCGTCACGGCCGCCGGCCTTGTCCGTTACACTCTGGAATACGCAAAAGCAGACAGCGACATTTACACACTGCTCGCAGAGGGGATCCGGCCCGTAGACAACGGCAAAATCGGGACATTTGACATCACTTTCCTGCCGGACGGCGTTTACAAAATTCGCCTGACAGGGTATGGCGCGAACGGTCACGCACGCGTGGAAACCCATGTGTCCATTCAGAACAGAAACGACCCGCCGTACTTGGAATTTGTCACACCGGCGCACGGAGACGCGGTACGCGGAATTGTGCCGATCCGTGCGATCATCACCGACATGAGAAACATCACCTCTTATGAGCTGGCCATACGGGGCGGCAGCGACGCCGACTTCACCGCCGTGAAAAATGGGAACGATATGGTTGAAGGCGACGTGATTTTCAACTGGGACACATCAGATCTGCCACAGGGACCATACGCGCTTCGCCTAACGGCGAGAAACACATTGGGCGGCGGCTCGGCGCTCACAATCTATGTTACCGTGGGCGAAGGCATCTCTTCCGACACGTTGGAGCTGATCGTCAACGACGGGCTCGACTATGCGGACATCGACACATCGATACCGGTTCAGGTCATCGCAGGTGACAATTACGATCTCTCCTCGCTGGTGATACGCGTGAATGCCAATGCGATCCCTGCCGCGGCGAATGGAACCGCCAGTTTCACAGCGAATCAACTGGGCCTGTATGTGGTCACTGCGCGCATACGCAATCGGGCGGGCGCAGAAACTGTTCTGGAGGCGCAGATCAGGATTGTCGACCCAAGCGACACCAGGCATCCCGATGTAGAAATCACTTCTCCGCCGGAAGGCGCTGTTCTCACTGCTCCCACGGACATAATGGGTTTTGTCACCGACAATGGACTCGTCAGATACACGCTGCAATACGCGCTCGCCGGCAGCAGTGATTACACTATGCTCGCCGAAGGCGTCGAGCCCATCAACGGCAAACTCGCGGTATTTGACCCGACACTTTTAGAAAACGGCTTCTATCAGATAAAGCTGACCGGCTACGGAGCAAGATACAACATAAGCGATGAGATTGTTGTCTCCGTGGAAGGTGACATGAAGCTTGGCCACTTCTCGATCGAATTCTCCGACATGGATCTTCCCCTTCGCGGATTCCCTCTCACAATAAACAGGACATATGACAGCAGAAGCCGGAAAAGGTCGGACGACTTTGGATACGGCTGGCAGATGTCGTTCTCCGGCGTCAAGCTCACCGAAAGTTGCGACCCCTCGCGCTTCTGGTCATATGCCTCCAGACCCGGCGGGCCTTTCGGCGTCCTCCCCACGTATTATTGGGTTGAG
Source organism: Oscillospiraceae bacterium (assembly GCA_031255175.1). Classification (GTDB taxonomy): domain Bacteria; phylum Bacillota; class Clostridia; order Oscillospirales; family UBA929; genus JAIRTA01. The sequence goes on from JAIRTA010000011.1 coordinate 12,768, forward strand.
GAGAAACCACACGAAGTCTTGGTCGACTGGGGCAATGGCCGTACGGAAAAATTTTCCATGAATCTTGGCCCTGCCGAGCAGATGTTGTATCCGTTCACGTACGATATTTACGTAACTTATACCGGGATCGACACGACATCCACGTTGGAGCCGGTCGCGGACAGCCGGGATCTGATTTTCTCCGGGAGTCTCCTGACGTCTTGGCTGCAGCCATACCGCCCCACGGCATACAGATTGACGACGGAGGACGGCACCGTCTATATAATCAGTGCCACCGGTGGCGTAGAACGCATTACGGATCCGCTGGGCAATGTCATAACCATCGACCGCAATGGGATCAGACATTCCGATGGAAACTCAATTGCCTTTGCGCGTGACGCACATAACCGTATCACAAAGATCACAGGCCCCGCCGGGCTGGCCGTATCCTATCGTTACGACGACGCGGGGAATTTGTCTGCGTTCACTGATATCTCGAACGAGGTCACTACATTCACCTACAACCACGACCATTTCCTCATCGAAACTTTCGATCCGCGGGGGATTCGTGTCGCTCGAAACGAATATGACGACAGCGGCAGACTCGTGGCGGTGGTCGACGCGAGCGGCAAGCGTATGCGTTTCGACAATGACATAGACGGCCGCAGACAGGTTGTCACCGATAGGCTGGGGAACTCGACCTTGTATGTTTATGACGATCGCGGCCACGTGCTTTCTAAGACCGACGCGCTGGGCCATACTACCTACAATGAATATGACGCGAACGGCAATCTGAAGAGCGAGACCGATGCGCTCGGCAATGTCACCGCGTTCATCTACTCCGCAGATGGGAAACTCCTGTCCAGGACCGACGCGCTCGGCAACAAGACCGAGAGCACTTACCACAGCAAGGGTCAGCTGGCAACCGTCAAGAACATGGATGATCTGCTGATGACGATGTCATATGACAAGATCGGCAACATAACGGAAGCCGTCGGGGCCGGTGGTGAGAAGCTGACCTATGACTACAACGCGCAAGGTCTTCTCCACAGTTTGAGCGATGATATAGGCGTTTACATGCAATACACCTATGACGGCAACGGCAACGTTCGCACCATAACGGATGGTGAGGGCGGCGTTGTCTCCTTTACCTACGATGAAAGCGGCAATATGCTCAGCAGAACGCAAACAAGAAGCGGATCCGCCGGCGTTGAGAATTATACCGAGCACTTCACATATAACGCAGCCGGAAAGCCCACCGCTATGAGCAAGCCAGACGGGACAACGGTGCGAATGTCCTATAATTCAATTGGGAAACTGGCGTCCGCCACAGATGAAAACGGCAACCTGACAAAGTACAGTTACGACATGTTCGGCAACCTGGAAACGATCACTTACCAGGACAACACCACGGAGACGTTTGTTTATGACGCCGAAGGGCGGAACACCGAGATAACCAACAGGTTGGGCCGGACCCTCAAGCTGGACTATGACGCTGTTGGCAACTTGATATCCAAGGAATTTCCAAATGGGAGCACCGTTCGTTACGAATATGACGCGGCGGGGAGACTCCTGAAAGAGATCGCCGCGAATGGCGGCGTCACGGAATATGCGTACGACAAAGCGGGCCGCAATACATCTGTGACAGATGCCTTGGGCCACAAAACGGAATACGGTTATGACAGCATGTCCCGCATGGTTTCAATGACCGACGCGAGGGGGAATCTCTTCCGGTACGAGTACGATGCGAGCGGCAACAAAATCAAGACTGTCATGCCGGATGAAACCTTCCTCTCTTCTGCATATGACGTCAGAGGGCGGTTGACCTCCAGTACAGACCAGAATGGATATACGACGGCGTTTGAATATGACGCCGCAGACCGGCTGATTGCGGTGACAGATGCCGAAGGCGGCAAATGGGATTACCGCTATGACGATGCGGGCAACCTCATCTCCGTGACAGATGCCAACCGGAACACCACGGGCTACGCGTACGACAATCACGGCCGGGTGATCAAGACAACCAATGCCCTTGGACACAGCGCCGCATCGAAATATGATGAAAAAACCGGTTCCCTGGTCGAGCACACCGACTACGAGGGGAGAACGACAAAGTTCTCTTACGATCCGTTTAATCGCATGACAAAAAGGGAATCCGGCGCAGAAACAACCGCCTATACCTATACCGTCGACGGCAAACTGGAAAGCACAACGGACGCAAGCGGTACGACACTGTACGAGTATGATCTGGCCGATGGCCTTACAAGCATACGTTTCCCCGACGGCATACGGATTGACTACAGGTATGACTTGTCCGGGAACATCGTCGGGATCAGTACGCTCGATCATTCTGTGACGTATGCTTACGACAAATTGAACCGCCTTGTTTCCGCCGTTGACGCAAATGGTCAAACCGAATATGCTTTCGATGCAAATGGCAATGTCTCCGAAGTAAAATACCCCACCGGATGGCGCACCGTGTACACCTTCGACAGCCTCAACCGGCTCACGGCGGCGGCCGTTTACGACGGCGCGAGCGTCAACCGTTCGTACAGCTACACCCTTGGCAACGCGGGAGAACGTCTGGGCGTCAATGAGGAGGGGCGCACGACCGTATATACATATGACAAGCTGTACCGGCTGACCTCCGAGACTGTCACCTCGGCGGCCGGCACGTCGGTTGTCAGCTACGCCTACGATGCCGCCAGCAACCGTGTCCGCAAAGTCGACAACGGCACGACAAGCGTCTACGCGTATAACGAACTCAACCAGCTGACAAAGGAGACAACCGCCGGCGCCGTCACTGATTACACATACGACCGGAACGGCAACCTTGTTTCCGAGCGGTCCGCGGACATCCGCTTTGATTACGTATACAACAACAGTGACCGCCTTGTCTCCGTGACAAAGGAGGAAAACGGAGAAACCATTGTTGAGTCGTACCGCTATGATCCTTTTGGCAACCGCATTGAAAAGACAACCGCCGGCGTCACAACACGCTATGTCGTGGATATAAACGGCGCTTTGGCGCAGGTGATCGCTGAAATCAACCCGGCAGGAACTCGCTACTACACCCGCGGCCTTGCGTTGATAAACATGTCCGCAGAGGATGAAATCCGCTATTTCCTCTATGACGGGCATGGCGATGTACGGCTGCTCACCGATCGGAATGGCACCATCACCGACACGTATGCGTTTGATGCCTACGGCAATTTGACAACCCGAACCGGGGACACAGACAACCCGTATCTCTACTGCGGCGAGCGTTATGACGGTTTGACCGGGCTGTACTACCTGAGGGCCAGGTATATGGATCCGTCAACGGGGACGTTCCTGTCTATGGACACCTACCCGGGCGATATGCATACGCCGGCTTCGCTGCACAAATATCTTTACGCCCACGCCAACCCTGTCATGTACAACGACCCGACCGGACAGTTCATTGGTATGGCTATGTCATCCATATCTATGAGTACTATCATCAATATCCAGACGACATATTACTCATATATGTTCCGGTTGCTGGAGATGTCCGCCGACCATGCTCTCAAAACGGCTGTCGGAAGGGATCCCGGCTTGCCTGTTCCTCTGCAATTCCTGAACATGTGGATCGAAGATATCGGCAGCAGCCTTGTAAGCACCATTGTTGAAATGGGAACCACGGACAACAGTTTCGGTGGCGAGACAACCAGACTTGTCGTGGGTTTCCTCCTGGGCGGTCTGCCTGAGGATGGCCTGGATCTTTTGGGGATGGGCGTCAGTTTTGTCGACTGGTTCGACAAGCTATCCGGAAACCGTATAAACGACGCTTTCGAAAGATTGCTCGGCGTCAACCTTGGCTCTATCAGCAGCATTTTGGGAACCATCGGCGATTTCAATAACGCGATGGTCAAGCTGAGAGCGCTGGCGACAATCTACGGTGCCGGGAGTCCGGGCATTTTGTTCGTGAGAACGCTCAACGCCTTGATTGAGGGAGAGAGCGGTGCGGTTGAGGAGTTTGCTGTTTACATCAAGTATGGGATCTTCGATTCAATCCGTCATATGACCGGCGACCTGATTGCTGCGTACTTTGTGTCGCTTGAGTAAACCCTGCGCGCCGCCTTAAAAAACTGTCTCCCCTGTAACACACTATATATAGTGGTCATATACTATATATAGTAGTTGTTGGGGGAGACAGCTTTTTTGTGGTGGGCGGCGGCGCGCGTTAGCGTGCCGTTACGGGCACCGCCGCGGAAGACGGCAGCGCGGCCGGCGTGATGCCGGCGCTGGGGCTTGGGCTGGGGCTTGGTTTCGTGCTGGGTTTGATGCTTGGGCTGGGGTCAGTGCCGGGCGTGGCGCTGGCGCTGGGGCTGGGGGAGACCGCGGGGCGGGGCGGCGTGGGGCTCTGGCGCGGAGGGCGGGCGGTACAGCTGGTCAGCGTGGCGGCCAGCAGCAGCGTGGAACCGGCCCACGCGAGCGGTTTTGGCAGGACCATATCGACATCCTTTCTGAGGGTTGTTTTGTAAAATTTTGGCTTTCTTCGCGAAGACGCGTCCGTCTGTCCGGTTGGGGTGATCCGAAGCCTGCCCGTCGGAGGGCGCGTCGATCTTTTCGGCAGACGAGGCAAAAAGCGCCGTGGATGCCGGGTGTATTCGCCATGATTTTTGTGAAATATGACAAAACAAGCTCACCGGCCGGCGGCGGGCGCGGCTTTTGATTCCCCCACCATGCCTTAGTATGGGCCGCGGCGGCGGGTTTATGAGCGGGAAAAGCTGAAAAAATTTCTATTTGGGCGTAAATTTTGACCTTGCGCTCTGTATGCTTTCGGGATAGGATAACGATATACTTTGTGGTAGGCTTTCCCGCGCGCTCCGGCGCGCGCCACCTCTCTTCCGTCGGCTCGCGCACAGGCCCGTGCGCGGCTGCGGGTGGCCGGCCGCGGTTGCGGGCCGGAACGGAAGCATTTTTAAGGAGGCGATTTCTTTGACAACTCCCCTTGCCTTCTTCCGTTGCGCCCATTGCGGAACTGTGGCCTGGAAGCTGTACGACGGCGGCGCGCCCCTGCACTGCTGCGGCGCGCCTATGGTCGAATGCGTCCCCAATTCCACCTCCGCGGCGCAGGAGAAGCACGTCCCCGTGGTGATGCGCGGCGACAGCGGCCTGATCGTGTCGGTCGGCGCGGTCGCGCACCCGATGGAAGAACAGCACTTCATCGGCTTCATCGCGGTGCAGGACGGCGCGCAGGTCCACGTCCGCTCCCTCTCGCCCGGAGACGTCCCCCGTTTCACGCTCCCCGGCGTGAACGCCGACGCCGCCGTCGTCTACGCCTGGTGCAATCTGCACGGTCTTTGGAAGGCGTAGCGCCCCCTCTTGCTTTTCACACGATTTGACCGGAAAGGATGTCTGTATTATGCCTGATTTGAAAGGATCCAACACCGAAAAAAACCTGGCGACCGCCTTTGCCGGCGAGAGCCAAGCCCGCAACAAGTACACATATTACGCCTCACAGGCCAAAAAAGACGGTTTTGAACAGATCGCGGCGCTCTTTTTAGAGACCGCGGAGAACGAGAAGGAACACGCGAAACTCTGGTTCAAGCTGCTGCACGGCGGCCGTGTCCCCGGCACGGCGGAAAATCTCAGAGACGCCGCGGCCGGCGAGAACTACGAGTGGACCGAAATGTACAAAAACTTCGCCGAGGAGGCCCGCCGGGAGGGTTTTCCCGACATCGCCTTCCTGTTTGACAAAGTGGCCGCCATCGAGGCGGAGCACGAGGGGCGCTACTTGGCCCTGCTCTCCAACGTAGAAAACGAGCTCGTCTTCCGGAAGGGCGAAAAGAT
>JAIRTA010000025.1 GCA_031255175.1 Oscillospiraceae bacterium
GCCGGGAACCCGACCTGATAGGCCCACGTGTGAAAGTATGGATCCGCCGTGTATCCGGACCCTCCGGACGAGATGGTGTTCGCAACCCAATAAAATATCTGATAATCGGAATATTGCGCCGTTTTTATCGATGTGATCCAGAGCACACGCAACGCGTACGCGATAACAAAAAGAGACACATAAGGGAGAAGTTTCATGCCTTTCTTCTCAGGCACGCCATGTATCAGCGGTTTGCGCCGGCATTTGATGATGAGGCAAAAGATACCCGCAAACGCCGCCGAAACGACGAAGAGCGTCAAAAGAAACCCGTTGACCGACATCTCCTCCGCGATTGCGGGTATCGTGCCGTCGATCAAAACGCAGAGATTTTTATAGGCCAAAAGAGCGAACAACGCGGCGGCGAAGATGAACAGGACTCTGGTGACGGCGTTGTTCTTCATTGTCTCTTCTCCTTCTTTCTTCGGGCCGTTCAAATCCAACCGCACAGGACCGCCCGGGCGGCCTGTTTCCGTGGGCTGTCAGCCGACGCGTCGCCCCGTCTTGGGACAAACCCCAGTATATTCGCGGGCGCGGCACGTTGTCAAGCCGGCGGCCGCCTTGCTCGCGCGCGCCCTCCCCCATTCCCGGGCACGCAAAATAAAACGGCTCGGCTGTCAAAAGCCTCGCCCGCCGCCGGTCGGCGATTTGTCCTGCCATGTTTCACAAAAATCCTCGCGAATATACCCGGTATTTCTGCGTTTTTTCTTTCATCCGCCCCAAAAATCGACCCGACCTTCGGCGGACGCGCCTCTGACGCCCGGGGCGTACAATCAGCCTTCGTTATTTTTTTATCGATTTCATTGACATGCTTGTTTCCTGTGGTATAATTGAAAATATCCGTATCCTATCGATGCCTTTGATGTTGTGAATGTTCCCAATATTATTAGGGAGGAAGACACATATGGGAGAGAGAATCTACAATTTCTCGGCCGGTCCGGCGATGATGCCGGAATCTGTTCTGGCGCGCGCCGCCGCCGAAATGCTGGATTGGAACGGCAGCGGCATGTCTGTCATGGAGATGAGCCACCGTTCCAAAACGTACGCCGCCATCTTTGAGGATGTGGAACGGAGCCTGCGCGAGGTGATGGAGATCCCCGATTCGCACCGCGTCCTGTTTTTGCAGGGCGGGGCCACGCTGCAATTTTCTATGGTCCCCATCAACCTGCTGCCGCGCACCGGCCGCGCCGACTACGCGATCACGGGGGAGTTTTCTAAAAAGGCCTTCCAAGAGGGGCGGAAGGTGGGCGAGGTACGCGCCGCCGCCGATCTCTCCGGGGAGAATTTTTGCCGTATTCCCGCCCAATCCGAGCTGGCGCTCGACGCCGGCGCCGCCTATTTTCACTATTGCATGAACAACACCATCTTCGGCACCAAGTGGCCCTATCTCCCCGAAACCGGAGACGTGCCGCTCGCCTGCGACATGTCCTCGTGCATCCTCTCGGAGCCTGTGGACGTCTCCCGCTTCGGCCTCATCTATGCCGGAGCGCAAAAAAATATGGGCCCGGCGGGCCTCACCGTCGTCATCCTCCGTGAGGATCTGGCCGGCGCCGCGCCGGCTTCGACGCCGGGGCTGCTCGACTACGCCGCCCTCATCAAGTCCGGCTCCATGCTCAACACGCCACCCACCTACGGCGTATATCTGCTGGGCTTGGTGCTCGACTGGGTGCGCAGCCAAGGCGGCCTGACCGCCATGCGGCAGCACAACCTCGCCAAGGCCGCCGTACTCTATGACGCGCTGGATGGGAGCCGCCTGTTTAAGCCGTCCGCCGACAAAGGCTCGCGTTCGATGATGAACGTGACCTTCTTCACCGGCGACCCGGAACTCGACGGCCGCTTTGTCAAGGAGGCCGCCGCCGCCGGTCTCGTCACGCTCAAAGGCCACCGCGCCGTCGGCGGGATGCGCGCCTCTATCTACAACGCCATGCCGATGGAGGGCGTGGAGAAGCTCGCCGCGTTCATGCGCGAATTTGAGAAGAGATGCTGAAGAAGAAGAGATACTGAGGATACTGAGAAGGAGTAGACAGACACATGTATAAAGTGCTCACACGCAACAAAATCGCCAAAATAGGGCTCGATCAATTGGATCCCGCCCTCTTCGAACACTCGGACACGGAAGAACGCCCGGACGCCATTCTCGTGCGCTCGGCCGACCTGCACGGCCTCACGCTCTCCGGCCCGGACACACTGCAATGCATCGCCCGGGCGGGCGCCGGCGTGAACAACATCCCGGTTGACCGTTGCAGCGAGGCCGGCATCGTCGTCTTCAACACGCCGGGCGCCAACGCCAACGGCGTCAAAGAGCTGGCGCTCTGCGCGCTCCTCCTCTCCGCCCGCGACATCGCAGGCGGCATTGCCTGGGCGGCCGGGCTGAAAGACGCGGGCGACGCCGTCCCCGGCCTCATTGAGAAGGGCAAATCCGCCTTCGCCGGCCCCGAACTCATGGGCAAGACGCTGGGCGTCATCGGCCTTGGCGCGATCGGCGTGATGGTGGCCAACGCCGCCCGCACCCTGGGCATGGAAGTGCTTGGGTTTGACCCCTACCTCTCGGTCGACTCGGCCTGGGGCCTCTCCAGGGGCGTACACCGCGCACACGGACTCAAGCAGATCTACGCCGAGAGCGATTACCTCTCTCTGCATGTGCCGCTGGGCCCGGAGACCCGGGGGATGCTCAACGCCGAGGTGTTCGAGCACTGCAAGCCCGGCCTGCGCATCATCAATCTGGCGCGCGGAGACCTCGTACAGACCGACGACCTGCTCTCGGCGCTGGCGGACGGCCGCGTGGCCCGCTACGTCACCGACTTCCCCTCCGCCGCGCTGCTCGGGCACGAAAAGGTCGTCGCCATCCCGCACCTCGGCGCCTCCACGCCGGAGAGCGAGGACAACTGCGCCGTCATGGCCGCCAAAGAACTCTCCGACTTCCTCCTGCTGGGGCACATTCAAAATTCCGTAAACTACCCCAACATCTCGCTGGAGGTGGGCGAGGGCTGCGCACGGCTGTGCGTGGCGCACCGGAATATCCCCATGATGGTGAGCGCATTGTCCTCCACACTGGCCGAAGCGGGCATCAACATTGAAAACATGGTAAACCGTTCAAAGAAAGATTACGCCTACACCCTGCTCGACATAAACACCGTCCCCAACGACGATCTCCTGCATACACTCTCCAAGGTAGACGGCATCCTCCGCACCCGCCTCATCGCCCGCGCGTGACGCTCCGAGCAAAAAACAGGCCCCCGGTTCGCCTTTTGGGAAGGCGATGGCCGGGGGCCTGTT
>JAIRTA010000032.1 GCA_031255175.1 Oscillospiraceae bacterium
CTGGACCGCCTGCTGCCCGTCTTTGACGTGGAGGTGTCGGGCGTGCCCGCCGCGCTGCCGAACGGCAGCTTCAGCTATATCCACAAAGTAAAAGACGGGCATGAGATCTATTACTTCGCAAATTCCGGCAACACCTCCCTTCGCGCGACCGTGGACTTGCGCGGCCGGCTCGCGGCGCCCATGCTCCTAAACCCGCACGACGGCACCCGGACCGCGGCTGACTACGAAAGCCTCACGGTGGACGGCATCCCGGTCACCCGGGTGACGCTCCCTCTCGACGCCGTTGACTCTGTGTTTGTCGTCGCCCGGTCCGACGGCGAGGCGGCCGTTTTGGTCCTTCCGGACAAAACCGCCCGGACGGTCACGGTCACCGGCTCCGGCTTCTCACCCAACCAGCGCGTCGAGCTCCTGGCCGCCTACCAGCGCACCCCGTCGGCGTCCGATTGTGACTACGCCGCCCGGGTCTTTACGGACACGGCCGGCCATGTGCGCGTCACCCTGCCGGCGGAGGTGACGGAGGACCTGCCGTGGCTGGGCGGGCACCGGTTTGAGGTGTCGCTAAACGGCGTCGCGGCGTCCGCGCCGATCTACGCGACAACCGTAAAAGCGCACTCCTCGGCCCGCGTCTCCCTGCGCATCAAGGGGAAGGCGCCACTGAACTTCTCCACCGACAGCGCGGTCTACGAGTTCATATCCAGCAACCCGAATATCGCAAGTGTGGACCAAGACGGCCTGGTCACGGGACGAAAGGCCGGCACCGCGCTCATCACCCTGCGCACGCTTGACGGCAGCGATCTCAAACACATCGTCACGGTGAGCGTGACGTAGGCAGAACCAAAAGGGGACGGTTTCTTTTGTGATGGACTTGCACACAAAAGGGACCGTCCCTTTTGCGCGTTTCGCCCCTCTCCCCGCTCAATACTCCCCCTGCGGGGCGCCGCTGTTGAACGGGAAGGGCGGAACGGGGACGCTTCGCTCCTGGTACTGGGAGGGCCATTGGCCCGTCTCCTTCTTGAAAATTTTGGAAAAATAATAGGGGTCGCTGTACCCGAGGAGCTGCGCGATGTCTTTCATCCTCAGGTCGGACTGTCCGGCGATCATGCGCTTGGCCTTCTCGATGCGCAGACGCGTCATATATTCGGCCGGGCTGACTCCCTTGTGCCGGCGGAACACCTTGCTCACATAGGAGGGGACAAAACCAAACTCCTGCGACAACATCGCGTTTGTAATGTTTTTGTTGTAATTTTGCTGTAAGTACCGCTCGATGTCGGCGATGAGTTCCTTTTGCGTCACTTTGCATTCGACGCCGTGGAAGTGATTTAATATCGCGTACAGGTTCTCCGTCAAGTCCTTGGGCGTCATCGCGTTGGAAACGGCCTCGTTTACGTCGAGCTTCACGCCCGCCTTCATAGTGTCGTAGATGCGCTGGTCGCAGATGATCACGTCGAGAAAACGGACAAACTCCATTTGCGAAAGACGCCCCTCCACCGCGCGCTCGACGGCGGAAGCGACGAAGTTGCGCAGCAGCCGGCCGTTTTGGTTGAGCATCGCGTTGACAATATCCTCAATCGGGAGATCGGCAATGGCGACTTTCGCCCTCTCCGCGCCCACCGTGTCCCACAGGCACTGCGAGCGGCACAGTTTGATCTCGTTATACATCTGCGCGCGCAGCGCCCGGATGACCGCGCCGACCTCCCCCATTGCCACCGGCGAGGAGAAGCCGCACAGCGTCACCGCCAGCGGGGCGGCCAGCTTGGCGAGCCGCGTGAAGATGCTATCCGCGAGGTACCGCACCCGGTCGGGCGGCACGTTTTCGAGAACGATGACCCGCTCTGCCCGGACTTTGCCTTCGAAGATCAGCGCGTGTTCCGTCTCGCGCAGCATCACGTCGATCAGCGTCTCGAGCAAAAGGCTCTCCCAAAACACGGCGCCCGGCACCATTGTGTCATCCGGGGCCGTCGGCCAGGCGCCCACACAGGCCAGCAGCACCAGGCATTTTTCTTCGCCCGTGTCCGGCGGCACCTCGCCCCCCTGTATGCTCTTGGAGAGGAAGGCCCGCTTCTTGCTGATCTCCCGCATGGCGCACATGTCCTCCAGCCTGTCCAGCAGTTCGGACAGCCTCTCGCGCGAGACGGGCTTTAGCAGATAGTCGATCGCGCCGAGCCGCAGCGCGGATTGGGCGTAAAAGAAATCCTGATACCCGCTCAAGATGACCGTCAGACAGTCCGGGTACAGGTCCCGCACCCGCTCCAAGAGTTGCAGGCCGTCCATCACGGGCATCCGGATGTCGGTGATCAGCACGTCCACCCGCTCCTGCGCCAGACGGGCCAGCGCCGCCTGCCCGTTGATCTCGCAACCGATCACGGAAAATTGCGGCGACGCCTGTTCGATCATCTTCCTGACGGCGCGTCCTATAGGCGGTTCGTCCTCAACCAATAGCACTTTGATCATGTTTACCTCCGCAAATAGACACAACTGTTCCCGTCGGCTCGTTGTGGCCGATCGTGCAACAGGCTCCTCCAAAAAACTTGAGCCGGATAATCGTGTTGGCCAGCCCCAGCCCGCCGATTTTCATATCTGCGTAATTGGCCGGCAAGTCCTCCGTATATTGCCGCACCTTTCTTTCAATATCCAGCCGTTTTTCCTCGCTGAATCCGCTTCCGTTGTCGGCAATGGTGATGCGCCAACCGTCCGGCGTCACATGCGCCGACACATGAATATACCAGGGAGGGGGCACCTGCTTGAACCCGTGTTCAAAACAATTTTCGACAATGGGTTGCAAGACAAACCGCGCAATGGGAATGAAATCGAGCGCCGGTTCCGCGTCGATGACATAGGAGAAATGCTCCTCATAACGCAGCTTCATCAGGTCGAGATAGTTGTGCAGATTTTCGATCTCCCGCCCGATGGTGGACGGCCGTGTATCGGAGGAATACCGCATGATCTCAGAGATCTTTGAACAGGTGCCGACGATCTCTTCATTGTCGATTTCCATGCCGATGCTGCTCAAGATCGAGAGCGAATTAAACAAAAAATGTGGGTTCATCTGAGATTGCAACGCCTGCAAATACGCCTTCTTTTCGTAGGCGATGGAGTTTGTGAGCCGCTTTAGCATAGAAGAAAACGCCACACTGAGCTCCTGCACCTCGTCCATGCCCTCCGCCTTGCTGCCCCAGTCGGACGGGATGTTTCCGAAGGAGACGCCGCGCACCTTTTGGCTGAGGACCACCAGCGGCCGGGTGATGCGTTTCGAGATCAGGTAGACCATCACGAGCAGCACAACCAGGAGCACCACATCGCCGACCAGCAGGAAGACCAGGATGGACCGGTAGGGCTGGAGCATACTCTCCCGGCCCTGCACCAGCGCTACCTCCCATCCGTACCGATCCACCGGGTACCGCGCGACGCTGTAGTTGCTGTTGTTCATCCTGCCCTGAAACGGGCTGTCTTCCGGGAAGATCTGCGCGCCGCTCCCGTCGAAGAGAAACACATGCAAGTCGGACAGCGCGTCCGGCGCGATGCGGCCGCCCAGTTTTTCCTCCGACTGCTGGAGCTCAATGATGCCGTAAATCTCGCTTGAGTAATAATCGGTGATGGGCATTAAAAACGAGACGTAGCGCTCGGTGAACATCCCGGACCAGCGGTCCGGCTGCGGGGGTAAGATGAGAAACCGCACCCCCTGCGCGGCAAAGGCGTCAACCATCGCCTGCCTGTCCGGATGCGCCACGCGGGCGACCGGGCTGCCGGTCGCCCGCGGGTCGATCGGCGCACCGGAGTGGATGAAATCGCCGTGCTGGTTGTATACATTGATGCGCCAAATCGGCATACTCGGCCCGTTGTGAGAGGCCAGGATGCTGGCGATGTCGATCCGCGTGAGCACGTCGTCCTCGAAATAGTTGCCGCTGTGCTTCTGCTTTTGCAGGGAGACAAAGATGTTCATGATCCGGTTGTCGCTCTTGATCTGCTCCGCCATCTTGGACATCTCATCCAGGTAGTCCCCCACCTGGGACGCCGTCTTTTCCGCGAGCTGCGCCAGATGGATCTCGGCGGTCTTTCGGCTGATCTCCGCCACATAGCGGTAAGCGAACACAGACAGCGCGAGCACGATCACGCTGAACACCAGTGAGTAACTGCCCACAAGCTTGTACAGAAGCCCGCCGCCCTGTTTTCTGTTTTGCATGTCCACCTCCACCCAACAGCCCCGCGCCGTCCGGGCGCCGGGTCACAAAACCACGTAAGGGATCTGCAGCAGGTCGGCCGTTTTGGCAAACAACGCCCCGTTGTGCCCGACCGACAGGGCAAAGTGGTGCGTGGGCGCTTCGGCAAACCAGGCGTCCATGTAGGCGTCGGGCGTCCGCGAAAACCGGACCGGCGTCTGCGTGTTGCCGATCTGCATGATCGGGCCGTTTACGGCCTCTCCCTCGCTGATGATGAACTTCAAACGGCCGTCGTGGGTCTGCGTGCATCCGAGCAGCGTCACCGGGCCGCTCCTCACTTTGGCCTCCACCGAGACGCCGGAGCCCCGTTTTCCGTGGTAGAGCCCCATTCCGCGCAGGATGGGTTTGCCGTCTGAGATCGCGATGTGGAACGGGCCGTCGTGCCCCACCAAGATCGTGCCGTTTTCGTAGTCGATGATCACGATCTCGCAGAAGCTTCCGCCCACGCCCAGCACGTCGCAAATCTTCATGGCGACCGCCGTCTTCAAGTCGCCCTCGCCCGCGCAGGGGACCCCCCGGGCCGTGAGCAGCGAGTGCCCCACAATAAACCCGGATTGCAGCCGCTCGTAGGCGTTGCCGGCGGCGCCGTGGTAGTAGTACGCGAGCGCGTCCAGGCCGTTGGCGCGCACCAGTTTCTCCTGCGCCGCCGCCACCAGGCATGACCAGTCCATCTGCGCTTCCGTCGGTTTTCGGGCCAGCGGGTCCGCGTCGGAATCGCCGCTGATCTGAAACATGGCCTGCACCTGCCGGTGCTTCTCCGCCTTCTCCTCCTGCGTCACCTGCGCCAGCACCTGGTCGAGATCGCACATCTCGAGGATGTCCACATGGAGCCCTGTCTGCGCCTGCACCATCGTAAAATCGCTGTATAAGTCCAGCATACCGCTGTAATTGTTCCCCAAGTAGCCAAAGCGGGCCCCGCGCAGCGCGCGCTTGACCCTGGCCGCCCCAATGTACTGGGCGATCTCCTCCCAGGCGCGCCGCGCCTCCGGCCGGTGCGCCGACACCTCGTCTGTTATGGCCTCCGCCGGGTTCTCCGCGAGCCCCAGCAGGCCGTTCACCACGTGGTGCCGGATGCCGGCGCGGTGCAGGGCGTTTGTGAGTTCCGGCACAGAGCAGCCCGCGCACTGGGCGAGCCACTCCCCCGTCGTCGTTTTGGCGTAGTTGAGCTGGGGGGCCGGCTGCAAGTTCAAAATCACCACGGGCGCGGGGCACACCTGGTGCACCGACAGCACGCTGTCGCTGGTCACATAGGTCGCGTTGTGGCAGAAGACAATGTCCACATGCCGCTCCGCGAAAAACGCCCCCGCCCGCAGGCCGGTGTCGGCGTCCTCCACCATGCCGAAGTTGTGCACTTCGCCGCCGCAGTCCGTCATTTTCTCCTCGACGAATTTACCATATTTTTCCAATCTTTCCCGCATACCGGGGAATTGCGCCCAGTAGGCTTTCAGTCCCGCCGAATACAGCCCCACGCGGGGTCTGCTGCACGGTTTGATGTTCTCTTTCATATCATTTACCTCTCTCCGCGACCCGCCAAAACCGCCTGTATGCGCGCGGACGCGCATCGGACGCCCCGGGTGGGTCGTCGGTCATTTTCGCACTTTACTTTTGCGCTTTTTTCTCTTATAATAGATGGCGTGAAGACCGGTATTTTTGCCTCGCTATAGCGCGGTCCGCCCACAGGACGCGGGCGTTTCATGCGGCTTCAATGGGCCCCGCTCACAAATGCCCCATTCGCCCGAAAGGAGTGGCACCATGCGAAATTTCATCCGATACGCCGTACGCCTTCTCCCCTGGCTGCTGGTCCTGGCGTCTTGCCGGGGCGGCGGCGCCGTACCCACAGACACCCCCGCGCCCAAACCGACGCCCAAACCTCCGGTATACGCGCTGATTGTCAAGGAGAAAACCAACCCCTATATGCTCAAAATGTACGAAGGGTTTGCCGCGGCCTGCGAAGAGATCGGCGCCGTGCCCGTCTTCGAGGGGCCGGGCGCCTATACGGCGGACGCGCAGATAGAGATCATCGAGCGGCTGGTCGACGCGCGTTCCGTCGACGCCATTGCCATTGCCGCCAACGACGCCGACGCGCTGGAGCCCTCGCTGCGGGCGGCCATGAATGCCGGCATCAGCGTCCTCTCCCTCGACTCCTCCGTGAACCCCGGCGGCCGGATGACGCACATCCAGCAGGCGAGCCCCGAACTCATCGGCCGGGTGCTGATCCAAGCGGCCTGGAGCATGGTCGGCGGCCGCGGGAAGGTGGGGCTCATCTCCTCCACTCTCTACGCCACCAACCAGAACCTCTGGATCTCCTGGATGCTGAAGGAGATCGAAGAAAATCCTCTCAAATATAAGGACTTTGAGCTGCTGCCGGTGCTGTACGGCGACGACGACCCCGACAAATCCGCCGAGGCGGCCCTGCTTCTCCTGGAAACGCACCGCGATCTGGGGGCGATCATCACGCCCTCCGTCGTCGGTATGCTGGCGGTGGGCCGCGTATTGGAGGCCCGGCCGCCCGACGTGGTCTTCACCGGGCTCGGGCTTCCCTCCGAAATCGCGCCGTTCATTCGAAGCGGGCATTGCCCGTGGATGTATCTCTGGAACCCGATCGACATCGGATATCTGGCGTCCTGGTCGGCCCACGCGCTGCACACCGGCGCGATCACCGGGGCGGTGGGAGACATCCTCACGGCCGGCCGCCTCGGGCAGCGGTTCGTGACGGTCAGCGCGGACGGCGGCACCGAGATCCTTCTCGGCGACCCCGTCAAATTCGACAGCGGCAACATAGGCGAATGGGAACTCGTCTACTGAGGCGCTTGCGGGCCCGCGGGCGGCCAATTCGCGGCGGCCCGGCTCTGCTGCTCTACGGCCGGCAGATTTTGATGTCCGACGACAGGCCGACACAGCGCCTGGCCTCCGCCGCGCCGGCGAATTCCCCGCCGGCGATCATCTGCGCCAGCAGGTTGCCGACGGCCGTGGCCTCCGTGGGGCCGGCCAACACCGTCTTGCCCGTGCGCCGCGCCGTGAGCGCGTTCAAGTAGGCGTCTTTGGCGCCCCCGCCGATGATGTGAATGTCCCGGAAGACGCGCCCCGTCAGCGTCTCCAATTCCCGCGCGGTCTGCTCGTAGCAGGCGGCGAGGCTGTTGTAGATCACGGCGGCCAGCGCGCCCGGCGTCCGGGGTTCTGTCTGCCCGCTCTCGGCGCAGCAGCGCGCGATCTCTTCCGACATGTTCTCCGGCGACAAAAACCGGTTGTCGTTGCAGTCGACGAGGGATGTGATCGTCTCCCGGGCCGCCATCTCGCTGAGCGCGTCGAAGGAGTGAACTCCGCCCAACTCCCGGCTGACGCACTGGAGCATCCAAAGACCCATGATATTTTTGAGGAGCCGATATGTCCCGCCGTAGCCGCCCTCGTTTGTGAAGTTGCACGCCCGGCTCCGGGGCGAACAATCCGGCGCGGCGCGCTCCGTGCCCATGAGCGACCATGTTCCGGAACTTATGTAGAGCACATCCTCTTCCGCCGCGGGCACCGCCAGCACGGCCGAGCCGGTGTCGTGGGTGGCGGGCGTCACCACCGCGCAGTCATACCCCACCGCCGCCCGCACGGCGGGCGTCAGCGTCCCCAACTCCGTCCCGGGGGGGACAATCTCCCGGAAGACGCTTCGGGGGTACCCGCACATGGCGATCAGTTCGTCATCCCACTGCCTCTCCGCGGCGTTTACAAGCTGCGTTGTCGTCGCGTTTGTGTATTCGGTCTTGCGCGCGCCGCAGAGCAAAAAGTGAAAATAGTCGGGGATCAGCAGCAGGCAGCTTGTCTTTTGCAGGTGTTCTTCCCCGCTGTTTTTGACGGCCATCAATTGGTAGATCGTGTTGAAAATCTGTTTTTGGATCCCGGTTCTCCGGTACAGTTCCTCCTCGGGTATCCGCCGCGCGACCTGCGCGTCCATGCCGTTTGTGCGGGCGTCGCGGTAGCTGACGGGGCGGCCCAACATCTGCCCCGCCCCGTCGAGGAGGACAAAATCGACGCCCCAGGTGTCGACCCCGACGCTCACCGGGGCTTTTCCCATCTCCCCGCATTTTTTCATGCCGGCCAGCACTTCGGCAAATAGGGTTTCAATGTCCCAACAGAGCGTGCCGTCCCGGCGCAGGAGATTGTTCCGGAAGCGGTGAATCTCCTCAAGCACAAGGCGGCCCTCCTGTTTATATCCCAGGACGTGACGCCCGCTGGAGGCGCCGATATCGACGGCCAAATAATATCGCATAACACAAGCCCCCCATCGCATCCGGCCGCCCGGCCGGATTTTTTGTTTTGGGAAAACGCCGGCGCGCGGCCGGAACGGGAGCGGCGGACGTCACGCCGTCGTCTTGTCGAAGAGCGCCCGGGCGTGGGCGCTGAGCGCCGCGACGCGCCGGTCGAGATCGCCGGTGTCCGCCGCCAGCAGGCCGTCGTCCAGCCCTTCTGTTGTGCGTGCCTCATGCCCAATGAGCGCCCAGGCCGCCTCATACAGGTGCGCGAAGGCCGGATCCGCCAATTTCTCACAGACAAAGCCCTGACGCGGCTGGTTGATGTCCTCGCCGGAGATCTCAAAGAGGCCGTGCTGCCGGCAGAGCGCCTGCACCCGCGCGAGCTGCCGGGCCGTGTTGCGGGAGGGCATGTAAGTCACCGCCGCGAAGCCCAGCGACGGCAGCGCCGCCATCAGTTCGTCAAGGTACTCATCCTCAAAATTTTGGTCTTTCTTATCGCCCGTCGCCGAGCCGCGCACATCCCCAAGATAGGGGTAGGCCAATACGATCCGGTGTGTCCGGCAGAAGGCCGCGAGGGTCTCGACAGGCGGACACTCCTCCCCGGCCGGCAGATAGAACCGCTCGACGAGAGACGCCTTCAGCACGCCCAACAGGTCGTAGTCCCGATAGGGCTGCCGCGCGTCGGCCAGCGCGTCGCGCTGCGCGGCCCCGAGCGGCAGGCGCAGCGCGCGCTCCACCACTCCGACGGGGTCTTTGTCTTCTAATATTTTTCTGCTCAACGCGTACAGGATATGCCGTTCCGTGACACTGCCGCCCGCGTCCGCCTGAGAGAGCGGCCGAATCTCCCTGTCGTAGTCCAGCCGAAGCGCCTCCGGCAACAGGGCGTTGAGGCGCGGCACCATGTCGCGGTTGCGGCGTTCCCGCGCCGCGGCGTACGGCGCCATAAAGGCCGCCACCGCGTCAAAACAGTTGTGCGGGACCCCGTGCAGCGCCACATAAGAGACGCCGGTCTGGTCCGGGTTGTTGGTGCGGCGTCCGCCAAACGGCGTGCCGGCCATGTTGGCGCGGCACTCGAGCCCGACGGTGACCGGCAGGGCAAAGAGCCTGCCCGCCGCCAAAAACTCCCGCGCGCCGCCTATGGTGTCGTGGTCCATGAGCCCCGCCGTACAGAGGCCGGCCCGCACCGCCTTCCATACCGCCGCCGTGGGCGAATAGGGCGAGAAGCTGTAGATGGTGTGGATGTGGTTGTTTGTAAAGCGCGTGCGGGCGGGCGCCGGCGCCCGGGCCGCCGCCTGCGCGGCGCGCAGCCGCTCCGCCTCTCCGGGCGCGTTCAGCCCCGGCCAGATTTCCTTTTCCGCCATGTCTCTCATTTCAGCATGTCTCTCATTTCGTCATGTCTCTCATTTCAGCATATCTCTCATTTCAGCATGTTCTGGCCGCCCGTGACGGGGATGGCCTGCCCGGTCTCGTACACCTGCTCGACACAGTACAAGATGGCCCGCGCCACATCGAGCGGCAGGCAGCCCCGGTTCATCGGCACCTTGCTCTCGTAAAAACGGCGCACATCCTCCGCCGTCCGCGCGCCCGGCACTTTGCCCGCTTTCAGGTACTGCGTAAACAGGCCGCGCTCCGGGTCCGCCCAGAGCGGCCCTTCGAAGTAATTGCCGGGGCAAATGGCGTTGACCTTGATGCCGTCCTCCACCAGTTCCTTGGCAAAACTCTGCACCAGGCCGATCCCGCCAAACTTGCCGCCCGCGTAGGCGAAGTTTTTCTTGGACCCCTCGAGGCCCGATTTGGAGTTGATTTGGATGATGTCGTAGCTTCGCTCCGGGTGCTGCGCGCGCTGGGCGCGCATGGCGCGCGCGGCGTACTTGGCACAGAGGAAAAACGCCGTATAGTTGACGCGCGTCACCCGCTCAAATGTCTCAAGATCCATATCTTCCAGCCCCCCCGATTGGAGGATGCCGGCGTTGGAAACAAACACGTCCAACCGCCCGAAGCGCGCCATTGTCTCCCGCACCAGCGCCTCGACCTCCGCCTCGGCGCTCACGTCGACACCAATGGCAAAAACTCCCAGACGTGCCGCCGTCTGCTCCGCCAGCGCGCGGTTGCGGTCGGCGATGACCACCTGCGCGCCCTCCGCCCGCAGACATGCGGCGATGCCCTCGCCGAAGCCCTGCGCCGAGCCCGTGACAACGCACACTTTGTCTTTTAGTCTGTTCATGCGCTTTTCCTCCTTCGACCCGGCAGCGGGTCTTCCTCGTCACATCAAGCGGGCAGCGGGCGGCCGTGCGCCAGCAGCCAGGCTTCCGCCTCCGGGTTCCACAGCCCGCCGTGCCGCTCGACGATCGCGCCGAGGGCGGGGTCGATCCGCCGGCCCACCTCGTCCACGGCGGTGAGCGGCAGCGACAAATGCGTATAGATCAGCTTTTTCCCGCCCGGGATCTCAGGCAGCCGCAGCGTCGTGTCAATCACGCAGTCGAGACCCCCCACATGGGTGATCATCGCCGCGGGATTCAGCCGGCCGCCGGCCATCATGGCAAGCGCCTCGCGCATGTCGTCCGTGTTGCCGCCGGAGTTGCCCGCCACATGCGTCGCCATATAATGCACATTGTAAAAGTTAAACCGCGCCGCAAAAGCGGGGTCCGTCGGCCCGGCAAAGAAATTCAGGCAGCCGTCGTACGCGAGGATCGCGTCCGCCTGCTCCACCACGGGCGCGACGGGCGCGTACACAAACACGTCGTCAAACCCGCGCCCCCCCTCTGTCTGCGCCCGCAGGGCGCCCGGCACATCCGGCAGGCCTTTTGTGTTCAGGTAACGCAGTTCCACCCCCTGCCGGCGGGCCTCGTCCGCCGGGTACAGCGCCGCCGCGCGGGCGAGCCGCGTCTCGTCGATGTCCGTCACCACCAGGAGTCCCGGCCGCCGGTCGCTGTGAAGCGCGTAGTCAATCGCCCCCAGCCCCATCGGCCCGACCCCCGCCAGCAGCGCCATATCCCCGCCGGCGCGGATGCCCATTTGATGTTCGTACGAACCCGGCGCCGTGTGATAATTGACGTGGAACCCTCCCACAATGCAGCTGGCCGGCTCCGCGAGGCTCCCCATGAAGAACGCGTCGCCCTCGTATTTCAGCAGGCAGTCCCGCTCCATCACCACGGCCGGCAGAATCACATAGGTGGCGTCGCCGCCGAGATGCGGGAACGAATAGCCGGGCGCGGCGTGTACGTTGTCGGGGTCGTTGAGCGCCGGCTGCACCGAAAACTTCTCTCCGGGGCGAACCAGATCGCGCCACTTGGCGCCCACCTCGCAGATTTCTCCGCAAAACTCATGGCCGATGATGACGGGGCGTTCGGCCACATCCGACGGCACACGCTTGTGCGCCGCCCCCTGTTCCGCCGCTTTGTGAGACGACATACACACGCTGTCCGACACGATCTTTGCCAAAATCTCATCGTCCCGGATCGGCGGCAGCGCAAAGCGCTCCAGTCTCAGGTCCCGCCTTCCATACAGGCGTACGGCCGTTGTCTCCATTGTTCTCCCCCTTGCAAGCCGGGTTTCGCGCGGTCCGCGTGAAACCCGGGTGTGTAGGTCCGGCGTCCGGACGCCGGTCAGATACCGAGCCGCTCGCGGCGCATCTTCTCGGCGGCGGCAAAGCTCATACCCGGCGCGTACCCGGGGAGCGGCACGATTTTTTGGTGAATGGCGTCTAAAATCCAAGAGGCCTGCGGGTAATACCAGTCCTCCAGCTCCGGGCAGGGGGCGATGACATTCGGCGCCCCCACCACCACCGGCGGCCCGTCCAGGTCGTCGAAGCAAAATTCCGTGATGTTGCGCGCCAGGTCGCCCAGATGGCTGCCGCGTTCACACGCGTCCGACACCAGGACAATCCGCCCGGTCTTTTTGACGCTCTCGACCACGGGCGCGTAATCAAACGGCACGAGGCTTCGCGCGTCGATGACCTCAGCCGACAGATTGTACGACTCACGCAACATGTCGGCCGCTTGCACCGCGGCATACAGCGACGCCCCCACCGACAAGATCGTCACATCCGTGCCCACGCGCTTCACATCCGGCAGCCCCAGCGGGATCTCATACGCCTCCCGCGGCACCCCGCCCTCATGAAAGCGCTCGCCCATGTCGTACAGCTTTTGGCTCTCAAAGAACACCACGGGGTCGGTTCCGTTCAGCGCCGCCGTCATCAGCCCTTTGGCGTCGTACGGCGTGGCCGGGAAGCACACTTTGAGCCCCGGGACATGCGCCGCCAAACTTGTCCAATCCTGCGCGTGCTGCGCCCCGTACTTCGAGCCCACCGACACGCGCAGCACCACCGGCATCTGCAACGCGCCCGCGCTCATCGACTGCCATTTGGAGAGCTGATTGAACACCTCGTCGCCCGCCCGGCCCAGGAAGTCGCAATACATGAGCTCGGGCACGCACCGGCCGCCCATCAGGCCGTACCCCACGGCCGCCGCCACAATGGTGCCCTCCGAGATCGGCGTGTTGAAGAAGCGATGGTAGGGTATGGACTCCGTCACGCCGCCGTAAACGCCGAACGCGCCGCCCCAGTCCCGGTTGTCCTCGCCGAAGGCGATGAACGTCGGGTCCTCGTAGAATTTGTCAAAAATGGCCTCAAAGAGCGCGTCGCGCATGTTGTACTGCCGGATCTTGCTGACGGGTTTCCCGTCGGGCCCCGTCTCGGAGCGCACTTTGTCCGCCAGTTTTTTCAGCCGGCTGTTGGCTTCTTTCGGCGCCAGCGTCTCCGGCGCGCCGTCCGCCATCTTGTGTTTTGTCTGGTCGGAAAACATGTATTTTCGAATGGCGTCCGGCTCCGCCGTCAAGTCCATGCGGGGCGACACGCTCTCGTCAATCGCCAGTTTCATGATGCGGGTGATGCGCGCGCGCAGCCCGGCCTCCGTCTCCTCCAGCGCGCTCTCGCTGCTCAGCCCCGCGCCCGCCAGTTCCTTCTTAAAGGCCGCGATGGAATCCACCGCCTGCCAGGCCTCGATCTCCTCCTTTGTGCGGTACGAGGACGAATCGGTCGCCGAGTGCCCCACATAGCGGTAGGTAATGGTATCGAGCAGCACCGGGCCCTTTTTCTCTTCCAGTATTTTCCTTTTTCTGGTAAAGGCGTCGATGACCGCCAGCACGTTGTATCCGTCCACACGCTCGGCGTGGAGCTGTGTGGGCGAGATGCCCGCTCCGACGCGCGCCAGAATGTCGTAGGCCATCGTCTCCCCGGACGTCTGCCCGCCCATGCCGTAGGCGTTGTTGAAGACATTGAAGATAAGCGGCAGCCCGCCCTTCATGTCGCCCTCCCAGAGCTGCGTAAACTGGCCCTGCGCCGCGAAGTTGAGCGCCTCCCACACCGGCCCGCAGCCCAGCGACCCGTCTCCGATGTTGCACACCACGACCCCGGGCTTGCGGTTTATCTTGTTGTACAGCGCGGCCCCCACGGTGATCCCCGCCGAACCCCCGACAATGGCGTTGTTCGGGTAGATGCCAAACGGCGTGAAGAACACGTGCATTGAGTTCCCGAGCCCTCCGGTGAACCCGTTTTGGCGCCCGAACAGCTCCGCCATAAAGCCGTACAGCAAAAAGTCCAGCGCCACATCGCGCACCTGCCCGGATGTGTTGTGCGCCTCCACCACCGACAGCAGCGCCCCGCCCATGAACGTCTTCATGATGTTGTAGAGTTCGTCTTCCGGCAGATTTTTGATCGCCGCGCAGCCCTTGGCCAGCACTTCCCCGTGGCTGCGGTGCGAACCGAAGATAACGTCGTCTTTTGTGAGCGTGTAGGCCATGCCGACGGCGCCGGCCTCCTGCCCCACATACAGATGCGCCGGCCCGGTATACACATATTCCACACCGCCGTACTGCTTCACCGTGCGCACAGAATACAGCATCGTCTCAAACTCGCGAATCAAGTACATGTCGCGGTGCAGCCCCAACAGGTCCTCTTTTGTATACGCCTTCGCCGCCTCCGCAAACGGCGTGTTGTACTGATTGAGCGGAACAGGCGCAAAAGTCAGCGTACCCGCCGCGCGCACTTTGGCTGGGTCGACAAACAATGATTTTGGCATATGGTTTTCGCTCCCCTTTTCTGTAGTCGTAGCTTTGAGAACCGTCAAGCGGCAGCGCGCCCCGCCGCCGGCGGACGCGGACGCCGCTTCCCTGTTTTTGGTATCTTAGGCCTCAAAGAGTGTCTCACGCAAAATCTCGCCCACCGTGGGGTGGGGGAAGATGATCTTTTTAAGCGCCTCGACGGGCACCTCGCGCCCCATCGCCAGCGAGGCGGTGGAGATGATCTCGGAGCACGGGTTGCCCAGCATATGTACGCCCAGCAGTCGCTGCCCCAGCAGCACCAGCTTACAGAGCCCGTCCGCCCCTTCGTTTTCCGCCACAAAACGGCCCGAGTGGCGCATCGACAGCTTGACTTCCCGCGCCTCGTAGCCCTTGGCCCGCGCCGTCTCCAGCGTCTCGCCGCAGCCCGCCGCCTCCGGGTTTGTGTACAGCACGGACGGAATCGCGTCGTACTCCATCCTGTCCCGGCGCCCCAACATCGTGTTCACCGCCGTCTCGGCCTCCCGGTACGCCGTGTGCGCCAGCATGGACTTGCCGTTGCAGTCCCCCGCGGCATACACGCCCGGGACATTGGTTCGCATCTGCCCGTCCGTCACCACCGCGCCGCGGTCTGTCGCCACGCCCAGCGTCTCGAGGCCGATGCCTTCCGTGACGGCGCGGCGTCCCACACTGCAAAGCGTCATCTCGGCCCCCAGCGCGCCGACGGACCGCACGCGCGCCCCGAGGACAAACGTCACGCCTTTTTTCTCGTAGATCTTTTGCAGCATTTTGGAGATCTCCCGGTCCATCGGCCCGGCGATCTTGTCGAGCATCTCATACACCGTGACTTTTGTCCCGATGGAATTGAACACGCTGGCCATCTCCAGCCCGATGATGCCCCCGCCGATGACGGCCAGCGTCTTCGGCGCGGTTTTTACATCGAGGATCTCGCGGTTTGTCAGCGCCTGTTCGATGCCCTCAATCGGCGGAAGCACCGGCTCCGAGCCGGTCGCGAGGAGCACCTGCCGCCCGACGCGGCCGCCCACGCGAAAGCCGCCTTCCGCGCGCCCTTCCAGCGCCGCCGCCTCTCGCACCACCGTCACGCCGTGTTTTTTCAGCTTCGCCTCGATCCCCGCCACGTTGGCCTTTACCACCCGGTCTTTCCGGGCGATGACCGCGGCGTGGTCGTAGCCGGCCTGCGGCGCCGTGACGCCGTATTTGTCCGTTTTTGTGTAATCGTAGAGTTTGGCGGAGTGGAGCAATGTCTTGGAAGGGATGCATCCCTCGTTCAGGCACACCCCGCCGAGCGCCCGTTTTTCAAACAGACAGACCGACATCCCCGCGGCACCCGCGCGCTCCGCCGCGAGATACCCCGCCGGCCCGCCTCCCAGCACAATCAGATCAAACATATCCGTCCCCCCTCACCGTCCGAGCAGGAGCCCGAACTGCTCCAGGTTCCGGCACAGCGCCTGCAAGAAGCGCGAAGCCGGCGCGCCGTCCACCGCCCGGTGGTCGTACGTGAGCGAGAGCGTGATCGCCGGATAGCTGCGCAGCGCCCCCGCCTCCGTCCTCACACGTTCCGTCGCCGTGCAAACGCCCAAAATACCCGTCTGCGGCGCGTTCAGCACGGGCGTGAAGCTCTCCACGCCGAACATGCCGAGGTTCGAAACCGTAAACGACCCGCCCGTGAGATCCTCCGGGGCTATGTGTCCGGCGCGCGCGTCTGCGGCCGATTGCTTGACACACCGGCTGAGCGCCCGCAGCGAGAGCGTGTCGGCCTCCCACAGCACCGGCACCAACAGCCCCCGCGGCGTGTCCACCGCGCAGGCCAGATTGACATGTTCAAACACCCGGAGCGTATCATCCAAAAAATGGGAATTCAGTTCCGGGTACTCCGGCAGTGTCCGCGCGACGGCATAGAGAATCATATCCGTCAGCGTGACGGCGTTCATCTCCTCCGACGCCTTGCACAGCGCCCGGTACGCAAACAGCGCCGTCGCGTCGAATGAGGCATTGTGCGTGAGCTGCGCCGTGCTTCGCAGCGACTCATACATATTCCGGGCGATGAGCTTGCGCAGGTGTGTGAGCGGCCTGTCTTCATACCCGGCGCCGGTCTTCGGCGCGCGGGCCGCGGCGGGCTCCGCCTCCGGCCGCGCGGACGCCTCGCCCGACTCGATCAGCGCGCGCACGTCGCGCTCAATGATGCGCCCCTCCGGCCCCGTGGGCCGGGCCCCGGCCGCGTCTGCACCCGCCTTGTCGGCCAAGCGGCGCGCGCGCGGTGAGACCTTGGCGCCGCGGGCCGCGTACGCGGCGTCTTCCGCTTTGACAGGCGCCGCTTCGCCGGATGCCGCCTCGCGTGGCACAGACGCCGCGGGCGGCGTATGCGGCGCGGCCGGCTCCGCCGGGCCCGCCGGGCCTCCGGCCGTCTCCGCCTCGGGCACGGCCTCCCCGGGTGCCCCGACGACGCACAGCGGCGCTTTGATCGGTTTTTCCTCGCCTTCCTCGCACCAGATGGCCAATACCGTGCCCGTCACTTCGGCCTCCACATCGAAGGAAGATTTGCCTGTCTCCAGTGTAAATAGGATATCCCCCGCCTTGACCGCATCCCCCACACGCGCGTGCCACGCGGCCAGTACCGCGCTCTCCTCGCTGACGCCTATCTGCGGCAGCCGTACGATCGTCGCCATGCACGAATCCCTCCTGTTTGTTCCGGCGCGGGCGCGCCGCCTCCTCCGCGCGCTTTACGGTCTGTCTTCACGCGCCTCCCTGGCCACCGATTTCCGGTACGCCTCGCTCTCCCAATTGTCGATAAAATGTTTGGCCGCGTCACTCATCGAGACAAGCCGGACGCCCCGCGCGCCGGCCGTCTCATAGAGGTAGATGACGGCCGTCAGCAACTCCTCCAACGCCAGGGCCTCCGTCCTTCCCATCCGGTATACCCCCGTCAGAACCTCCTCCGACTGGTGGGCAAGATAGACGAGCTGGTCCGGATACAGGCAGCTCTCCATGAGCCGGGCGCGGCCGTAATTCTCCCGGTGCGCCGCGAGAAACGGCGTGGCGGAGTGGTGGAGCGCCTCTCCCTCCGCCCGGAGGGAGACGACCGGGTAATCCGGCGCCCGGAACCACTCCTTCAGCGCCGCGCAGGCCGTCTTGTGCCGCTGCAACGCCTCCGGCGCCGTCGCTCCCGAGGCGATCAGCCCGTGATTTTGCAAAAAGATCAAAAACCGCCCCTCCGGGTTTTGCGTTATGGCCCGGTGAATGGCAAACGAGAGCCGCGCGCCCGGGTCCACATACGGGACAAAACAGTAAGGAACGCCGGCCAGCGCCTCGCGCAGGATCTCCTCGGGCTGCTGCGCGCAGCACGCCAGGTTTGCGTACACCGTGTGCGTGTGCACCACATAGGCGTCGAGCAGGGCGTGCGCGCCGGCCTCCACCGAAGGCCGCAGGGGCTCCGCGCCCTCAAGCGTCACGGTGTGCGCCTTGGCCACGCCGGCGCCGCGCGCCTCCGCGTCGTCCCCCAGCGCGGCCGGGTCCGTCTCCTCATAAAACGCCGCCACCGGCGCATGGTGCATCAGGGCATACCCCCGCCGGGGTGTGATGTCGTCCAGGCGAAACCCGGAGGCTTTGATCGCCATCAACCCGCCGGGCAGCTTGACGGAAGTGTTGCCGCCGCCGCCCTGGACATGCTCCGGCCGGCCGGCCCGCACCGACATGTCGGCAAACTCGGCAAGCGCGCGCCGGTGTGTCCCCAAAAAGACTTCTCTGTCCATGTGGTTACCCCCTCGCGCGCAGCACAGTCTGTTCGTATGTCTGCACCTCTTGGAACCAGGCGGCGCCCACCGGCACTTGGCCGCGCGCGCACCACTCGTCCCACACCGCTCCAAACGGGAAGGTCTTCAACTCCTCCTGGAGCATCAGAAGCTCCGTAAAGCGATTTTCCTCTTGCAGCGTGCGCATATACCCGGCCGGCTCCAGCAGGGCCAGCAGCAGGGCCTTTTGCATGTTGCGCGTGCCGATGACCCAGGCCGCGACGCGATTGATGGAGGCGTCGAAGAAGTCGAGGCCGATCATGACCCGCTCCAGCGCGTCGTTGCGCACGATCTCTTTGGCGATCTCCCGCAGCTCGTCGTCCAGCCGCACCACATGGTCGGAATCCCAACGCATCGGCCGGCTCACATGGAGCGGCAGTTTGTCGCAGAAGGCGAGCAGGCTGGAGATCTTGTCGCTGATCATCTCCGTCGGGTGGTAGTGCCCGCTGTCGATCAGGTTGTACACGCCCGGGTGGCGGGCGGCGTAGCCGATGTAAAATTCACTGCTGCCCACCGTGTACGCCTCCAGCCCGATGCCGAACACCTTGCCCTCCACGCTGTCGATGACGCCCGGCAGGGGCTCCGCGAAGATGCGGTCCAGGCTCTCCTTCAGCCGCAGGCGCGGCCCCAGCCGGTCGGCGGGGATGTCTTTGTACCCGTCCGGCACCCAGACGTTGTTGAGCACCGGCGTCCCCAGCGCCTCCGCGATGTAGGACGAGATGCGGCGGCAGGCGATGCCGTGCCGCACCCAATAGTCGCGCACTTCTTTGTCGGGGCTGGACAGCGTGAGGTTCTCCCGCACCATAGGGTGGCTGAAGAACGTGGGGTTAAAATCGATCCCGAGGCCGCGCGCGCGGGCAAATTCCACCCAACGCGCGAAGTGCTCCGGCCGCAGCGCGTCCCTGTCCGCCTGCGCGCCGTCGAAGATCGCGTAGCTCGCGTGCAAATTGATCCGCTTCTTCCCCGGGATCAGAGAGGCGGCCTTGTCGAAATCGGCCATCAGTTCCTCCGGGTTCCGGGCCCGGCCCGGGTACTGCCCCGTGGTTTGGATCCCCCCCGACAGCGCGCCGGCGGCATTTTCAAATCCAATCACGTCGTCCCCCTGCCAGCAGTGGATGCTGATGGCCGCGTCCGACAGGCGCCGCAGCGCCGCTTCGGTATCTACGCCGACACCGGCGTAGGCGTCCTTTGCTTTCAGGTATTCACTCATCTTAGGTACGCCTCTTTTCTTTCAATATTGCTTTTCCCACTCTTATTGTATCCTCTTTTGGAAATAGAAACTAGGACGTGATTTTCAAAACAATCA
The DNA here is from genome assembly GCA_031255175.1 of Oscillospiraceae bacterium. Classification (GTDB taxonomy): domain Bacteria; phylum Bacillota; class Clostridia; order Oscillospirales; family UBA929; genus JAIRTA01. The sequence continues at coordinate 19,628 of JAIRTA010000032.1, forward strand.
CGTCCTAGTTTTATATCCGACCGCAGGCGTGGCTGTAAGGCGGCCCCGCCTGCCGCTATACGATCCGGCTGCGGTATGTTTTCGGATCCATGCCAAACTGGTGGTGAAACGCGTGGTAAAAATAGCTGCTGTTTTCGTAGCCGACCAGGGAAATAATGGAATGTACCGACAGATCCGTCGTCTTCAGCAGATCCGCCGCCTTTGTCAAGCGCTTCTGCCGCAACAGTTCCCGGAACGTCGAGCCGGTTGACTTCTTCACCAGGGAACTGAGGTACGCCAGAGAGACGTGATAGGTCTCCGCCAGCGCCGTGAGGGATGTCATGTGGTAGTTTTCCTCGATCTCTTGCAGTACGTTCAGCACCAGGCTGTTGTCCGTCTGCCTGTCCGGGAAGGCGAGCCGCCCGGTGTAATTCAGCAGCTGCAAAAAGAGCAGACCCATTGTGACTTCCGTGATGCGGCGGTTGTTCGGCTGCCGCTCCAAAATGCTCCACACCAGATTTTCCATGAGATTTTGAATGGGCTGGATGTCGGACACCACAAAGTGCAGGTAGTCGATGTCACTGCTCTCGTATTGCAGACAACCGGCCAAAAACCGGCCCAACACGTTGTGAGAGCCGATCATCTCAAATGTCGTATTGAAAAATTTTGGCAGCACGAGAAAATTGATCGCCACATCCCAAAACTCGGCCCGTTTGATGGAGTGGGAGACGTACTGGTTGAGAAACAGCAGCTCCCCCTCCTTGAGATGGATGGGAAGGTGCCCGTTCAGCGTGTGCCCGGTGCTCCCGCTGCACATGTACATGATCTCGACATAGTTGTGCGTGTGCTCCGGAAAATCCGCAAAACGGGTGTGGGGCCGGAAGGCGATCAGCTTCCCGCTCTCGATCATCTTGTCGCTCAGAATGACAAAATTGTTGCTGGTGGAATAGATGGAGCGGTCGACATCCTCGCCGCTCCGCAGCCGCTCCTCCTCCTGGGTGACCCGGCTCAACTTCGTCAGCAATTTGAAATCCATCCGCGTCTCACTCCCCGCCGCATGTGAGGAACCGCCGGACAACCGCCCGTGAATTCTTGTCTGTCTCTTCGGCGCGGTCATCTCGCAAATTTCCGTTCGCGCGGTCCCCGAAACTTCAGGCCTCCGCCATCACTCGCACAATTTCCTCGGGCGTGATGTCGTACAGCGCGTCGGCAAAGCCCGACGCCCGCAGCCGGGCCAGCAGGCTCGCCCGGTCGTACGCGCATCCGATCATCGCCCGGCACAGGCTGTCCACATCCGCCGCGCTGAAAAAATCCCCGTGCAGGGCCAGCTGCGTGACCGTCTCTCCCGTCACATCGACGTGGGCCTCGACGAGCCCCCCCGCAAACCGCTCGAAGCGGACGATCCGGCACGCCGGCGAACGCCCGTAGATCCTTTCGCGGCTGCGAAAGCGCTCCGCCTCCTCCCGGACGCGCGCCCGGTCCTCCTCCGTCAGCGCGCGAACCGCGCCGCCCCGCAAGATCCCGGCGACCATCGCCTCCTTAAAGGCCGGCGCGTCCATCGCGGCCAGATACGTCGAGAGGTTCGTCACCCGCTCGCGCACAGAGCGGACTCCCTTGGTCCGCACCCGGTCGCCGTCCACCGCCGTGCAGGCTTCCATCTCCGCCAGGTCGGTGTCAAACAGGAGCGACCCGTGGTGCAGCACATAGCCTTTGGTGACGCACTGGGCGTTGCCGGAACATTTTTTCCCGTCCACCATCAGGTCGTTGCGCCCGGTGAAGCGCACGTCCACGCCCAGGCCGCGCAGCGCTTCGGCCACCGGGCGCGTGTACCGCTGAAACGAGATGCCCGGCTGGGCAGCCGGTTCGATGAAGCTGAATTGCCAGCCGCCCGGGTCGGTGTAGATGGTCCCGCCGCCCGAGAGGCGGCGCACCAACCGCACGCCGCGCGCCCGCACATAGGGCAGATTGACCTCCCGGTAGATGTTTTGGTGGCGGCCCAACATGACGGTGGGCCGTGTGCGCCAAAAGAGAAAGACCGTCTCCGCCAGCCGCTTCTCCGTCAGCAGATACGATTCCAGCGCAAAGTTCTCATATGGATCCTCGCTGCCCGTCTCTATGTAGATCACAATGGCGCCTCCCGCTCTTGCAGCGCCTCTTCCGCGCGGTAGGAGCTGCGCACCAGCGGCCCGCTGACGACATGGGCAAAGCCCTTGCCCTCGGCCATGTCCCGGTAACGCGCAAACTGCGCGGGAGGCACATAGGCGCGCACCGCCAAGTGCCGCGCGGAGGGTTGCAGATACTGCCCGACGGTGAGGATATCGCAGCCCACCGCCCGCAGGTCGTCCATAGCCCCGGCCACCTGCCGCTCGGTCTCTCCCAGCCCCACCATAATGCCGGATTTTGTGCGCACTTCGGGGCAAAGCTGTTTGGCACGGGCCAACAGTGCGAGGGAACGCGCATAGTCCGCGCCGGGGCGCACCGTCGGGTACAGCGTCCGCACTGTCTCAAGATTGTGATTTAACACATCGGGCCGCGCCGCCAAGACGACGTCCAGGCTCTGCGCCCGGCCTTTAAAGTCCGGCACCAGCAGCTCCACCGTCATACCCGGGTCCGCCTCGCGCAGGGCGCGGACCGTTTGGGCAAACTGCAGCGCGCCCCCGTCCGCGAGGTCGTCCCGCGTGACGCTTGTCACCACCGCATGTCTGAGCCGCAGCGCGCACGCCGTCTCCGCCAGGCGGCGCGGTTCCTCCGGGTCCGGAGGCGCGGGGACACCGTGGGCGACGCTGCAAAACCGGCAGTCGCGCGTACACAAGCTGCCCAAAATCATAAAAGTGGCCGTCCGCCGCCCGTAGCAGGCCCCCAAGTTGGGGCAATCGGCCTCATCGCACACCGTATGCAAGCTCTGCCGCGCCATGAGGGCGCGGACCTCCGCCACGGCCCGCGGCTTGTAAACGGCACGGATCCAATCCGGTTTGCTCTGTGCCATCCCGGGCGGCGCCTCCCCTCGGCCCGCGCGTTTCGTCACCCGGGCTGTTTTTCCGTTTTTGGAATCATTTGCTTGCCATGTTTTACTTTATTTTACACGATATTTCGCGCAAAGTAAATGGAAAAAGCGGTTGTTCCCGCAAAAATAACCGGTTCATGCCGCCAAACAGCCTGCCTGCTCCCCCGTATCTACACGGGAAAGCGGGCAGGCCTGTTTGGACAAAAGGAAAGAGAAGAGAGATAATCAAAAATATGGGGTATTTTGGATGCGTCAGGCGACGGAAACCGTCACCAAATGGGCGCGTTTTGCCCCAACTGGAAAAAAGAGACTTTGAAAATTTCTCCGTCTCCCGTATAATCTCTACAAGACAGGGATTGTCTGACAGACACAACGACCAGGGAGGGAGGAAGAAAAATTTGAAAAGCTTCGCTTATGTGCGGGTGTCCACGCAGGAACAAAACGAGGACCGTCAGCTTCTCGCGCTGACCCCCTTTGACATTCCGGCGCGGAACCTGTACATAGACAAACAGTCCGGCAAAGATTTCAAGCGGCCGGCCTACCGGCGCATGGTCAAGCGCCTGCGGCCCGGGGACATGCTGTATCTGAAATCCATCGACCGGCTGGGCCGCAACTACGCGGAGATCATCGAACAATGGCGCGTTCTCACCAAAGACAAAGGGGTGGACATCAAAGTGCTCGACATGCCGCTCCTCGACACCACCTACTGCAAGGACCTGTTGGGCACATTTATCTCAGACCTCACACTGCAGATCATGTCTTTCTTCGCGCAGCTGGAACGCGACACCCTGCGCCAGCGGCAAGCCGAGGGCATCGCCGCCGCCAAGTCGCGCGGGATCTCATTCGGAAGGTCGCCGGCGCAGATGCCGGACGATTTTGAGGCCCTGTACCGGCGATGGCGCGTCGGTGAATTGACCACGCGGGAAATCATGGCCCTGTGCGGGATCAGCCGGCGCACGCTCTACGAGAAAACAAAGTCCTGGCGCAAACAGGACAAACTGAAATTTCTAAAAGCCATCGGCGCCGGTTGATCAACCCCACACAGTATCTGCTTGAAAAACGGAAAAAGCCATTTCCGCCATCGCCGGAGGCGCTCCCGCTGCCTTCGACACCACAAACCATATATCAGTGACCTCCAAAAGTAAATGGAAAAAAGGAAACAGTTTTCATGTAAAATAGTGAACTGGCGCGGCTATCGCCATCCGGCCGTTCCCATCCGCACGCCCGCCCGCGCAGGCGGTCTCCTCCCGCCGCGGCTGCCCGCGCGCGACGTCACACGCGCACGCGCCGGCCATGACCGCGTAAAACCCACGGGACGCCCGACGGTCCGACACGTGACCCGCCGGGCGTCCCGCTTTGGCCGGACGCCTCAGTACCTTATTGCCGCAAAGCGGCAATAAAAAACAAGAATTGGGTTGTGGATTGCGGATGCAACCCATGTTAGCTGGAACAAGACGGAAAACGCGGCGCTTTTTACTATTTTCCATCCAAACTGTTTCCTTTTTTCCATTTACTTTTGATGTGGCGCGGATTAAAATGTAGGCGAACACAGCGCTTTGACATTTCCTGCGGGCACCGGAGCGAAAGCCGCTCGCAGGAAGACATTGTAGCGTCGTGCGGAAAAGTAGACTTTTCTGCATGGCGCTTTTTTGCGGACCGGACACCACATTTTGTGGTGGACCGGTCTTTTCTGC
>JAIRTA010000055.1 GCA_031255175.1 Oscillospiraceae bacterium
AACCCGGAAGGTGCGCTGCTTTCCCTGCGAAACCAAAAATGTAAAGTTTACGACAAGGCTGTCGTGCCTCAAGAGGCGGTCAAGATCAACAATGACATATACAAGTTGTTCAACATCCATTGTCCCGCCTCTATCCCCAGACTGTAGTAAGAATTCTTCCGGGAATTAAGGTTTATTGGAGGAGTCTACATGATAGTGAGAAGCGAATTTACAGTTGCGCAATGGAATCAGTCTGATTTAGAACCCGCTATAGCAGGTATGTTAATATCCCGCGCTTCAGTGATTTTTGAATCGACCGGAGAGATAGATGGAAAATTCAATGTTGAATACGTAATTCACTCATTTGCTCCCGATGATGCTGATCTTCATAATTCGACAGCAACGTATGTTGGATATATGGTGTTTACAGGGTCGATTGATGGGAAAACAGGGTCTTTTGTGTTGGAGGATAAAGGCGCATATGCCAATTCTGTTCCCGCGAGTGATTTGGTGATAAAATCAAATACCGGCACGAATGATTTTCAAGGTATTCGTGGTATTGGAAAATATTATGCTGACGATGGGAAAATGGTGATTCAGATAGATTGTTCTTTTTCACAATGATTTTTGTTTGGGCGAGTGGGAGTAGTTGTGGGGCATAAGCGGGGCGGGGTATAATGATGGCACCCTCGCTCCGGCTGGGGTGTCAGGCTCTCGGCGTTCCGTGCGTCCATCTCGCGTATCATCTGCTGCTCGAGCGCGTCGGCCTGTTCCTCGAGGGCCTTGATTTCGACCTGAATCTCGCGGTATGTCCTTTTAGTGAATGATATCAACACACATTTGATTCTCCCGTCAAATTATTTTTTATTACTAAATTGTCACTTGATAATGTTCACTACATAGTGTACAAATGGTATTGTGGAAAAGGGAGACCAAAATGTAGTGAGACAATTTCTCCGACCGTGAATTGCGGGAGGTCGGCTCCGCTCTGGGCTGTGCCTATAAAAACGCTTTTGTCATCATGGAGACAGGCGAGGAGGTGTAGTGGGGTGGCTATTTCGATTTATGAGCGTGTGGACGCGAACAAGGCGCCTATTGACATTGAACGTCCTTTCGAGGGGGAAATGCTCCGCCAACTGAAAGCGTATTACCGCGTCGGCCTGACGTGGACGTCTAACGCGCTGGAGGGCAATTCTCTGACCGAGGTCGAAACAAAAGTCTTGCTGGAGGACGGATTGACGGTTGGCGGGAAACCGCTCCGCGACACGTTCGAGGCTCTGGGCCACGCCGAGGCGTATGATTTCATGTTCACGCTCCTGCGGAACAGGCGTATTGACGAGTGCGACGCTCTCACCATGCACCGAATGTTCTACAAGGGCATCGACGCGGGCAACGCGGGGCGGTATCGTGATGTTGCGGTTTATATTACAGGCTCGAAATATCCCGTCTGCAAGGTTGAGAAAATCGCCGGGGAAATGAAGCAGCTGTTTGCTTGGGCAAACGGCGAACGGGATAAAATGCACCCGGTTGAGTTCGCCGCCCAGTTGCATAAGCGGTTCGTATTCATCCATCCTTTTATCGACGGGAACGGACGGCTCTCGCGATTGCTCATGAACACCGCCCTTATTCAGGACGGTTATATGATGGCTATTATCCCGCCGATTCTCCGGCAGGAGTATATCGACATTTTGGAGCGGGCGCATACGGATGACCGCCCCTTTATAGACTTCGTCGCCGAGCGGGTGCTGGAAACCGAAAAGGATGTCATGCGGCTGCTGCATATCCCTCTCCCCAAAGGGTAAGCGCGGGGTGGCTTGGCGTCGCTGCAAATAAACCGCGCCATCGTGGGCTTGTATGAAAAATCTCTCCGTATGGGAAACCATTTCGCCGAAAGTCAAGGCGAAGGAGGGACATCTATGAATCTATCCAACGCAAGCATTTTTGGCGAAACACAAAAATGGATTGTCACCGCTTTCTGTACGGGAAGCAAGCAAGTACATAGGATAAAATACTCTGTTATATCAATGAAATTTTGAAAAAACCCATTGAAAAATCCCATTATATGTGCTAAACTATATGTGTTAATATTTCGTTGCACAGATTGTTTAAGAAACGCGCTCAAAGAGCGCGTGGGCGTGATGTGGGGGGTGCGAAAGCCCTTGAAAATGCTCTGCACATTTTTGCGCAGAAAATGTTTATACACACCCTGAAACGTTGTGGTTACAACGTTTCAGGGTGTGTATAAACAAATCCAACTTTTTGGTTTCGGTTATGCTGGGTTAGGATAGGACGAACAGTGTTCAGCTGTACAGTTATACTTGAATCCATGACGGGGCCATAAAAACAGGGCGAATTCACGCAATTGTGTATGTGGAATAATTTTCCAACCCTGTGGTGATCCTGCTTTTGCGGCATAAACAGGTCAACGCGGGAATGTATGCATGTCAGAGACGGGAGGCCGAAATCATTGCTCAATTTGGAATCAAACCGAATAGAATGCAAACGTGAGCTCGATGCTGGCACTAAACTCGAAAAAGCTGTCGTATCATTCCTGAACTACAATGGCGGTGGCGAAATACTAGTCGGAGTCTCCGATGACGGAACTGTTTATGGCATTTCGGATTCGGATGGTGACCAGCGCAAAATCGCTGATAGGCTTGCAAACAATATTCGCCCGAAAATATTGGGCCTGTTTGATGTTGTCGTGAAGAAGATAGATGACAAGAATATCATCCGGATAATCGTGTCAAGCGGTACACAAAAACCATACTATATCCGCAAGCAGGGCATGACAGAATCCGGGTGCTTCATTCGCGTTGGCGCATCAGCTCATCCAATGACAGAAGCAATGATTGAAAGACTGATTACTCGACGACAAACAGTCACATTGTCAACGATGCTCGTGTCGCGGCAAAATCTGACGTTTGAACAACTGCATATTTATTACAATGAACACGGGTTAGCACTCAATGCTCAGTTCGCAGACAACCTCGATTTGAGGAATAGCGACGGCGCATACAACTACCTCGCTTACCTTTTGGCCGACAATAACGGAGCGTCCATGAAAGTTGCTAAGTACGCAGGAACAGACAAAATAGATCTCATCGAAAATGAGGAATATGGATACCGCTGCCTGATAACTGCTGTATACCGCGTCCTCGACAAGCTGGAAATAGAGAACAGGACCTTCGCAAAAATTACATCTCGCAATCGCTTGGAACGCAAGCTCTTCGATGCAGTCGCTTTGCGCGAAGCGTTCATTAATGCAGTTGTTCACAATGACTATAATCTCGGATGGCCTGTCGTTGAATTCTATTCTAATCGCGTGACCATTACATCCACAGGAGGACTTATTGAAGGCCTGTCAGAGGAGGATTTCTTCAAAGGTTTCAGTATGCTTCGCAATCGTGAATTGATGCGCGTATTTAAGGACGTGGAGCTTGTCGAGATGTTGGGCTCTGGTATGCAGAGAATCCTCAATGTATATGACCGTTCCGTCTTTAAAATAACACCCGGCTCTATCATCGCAACATTCCCGTATGCCGAAGACTTTGAGCGAAGTTTGAGCGGAGTCGATGTCAAAAATGAGCGAAGTTTGAGCGAAGTTGAATTGAACAAAGTTCAGCCGATTCTCGACTATCTTACTGCACACAAGGCCATCACGCCACAGGATGCATGTCGGTTAACGGGCAAATCTGCGGCGACGACAAGGCGTTATCTGTGCCTGCTCTGTGATCGAGGAATTTTGGAATCCACAGGCAATACAAATGCCAAAATATATCATCGGAAAGCACAGGAATAGACAGGGTGAAAAAATTCACGTCTGAACGTAAGGTTCAGACGTGAATTTTTTGCGGAATTCGGGCATTGGAAGATAGACGCGCCAATAGGAAGAAAAGTACGAACAAGCGACATGGCGAAAAATATCTTGTAATTTCTGGAAAAACATGTTATACTGAAGGAAAGTCCCCGCAAAGCGCAGAATCACTATCCGACCATCAAAATCAGTAAAAGGAGACACTGCATGTCAAACTACTTTCGATTCCAAAAAGTTGACGACTATTTTTCAGAGGCAAACGATGTTTATTCACTCCTCGACTTGAAATCGCATAAGGTTTCCGGCAACTCGGTTTTGTTGACAGTTACAGCAACAGACGGAAATGATTACCTCTTTGAGGTGCAGCCTGTGTATGACTTCATTGTGCGTTTCCGTTTTAATCCCGTCGTCGAAGGGGCGTATTCCAGCGGAAACACCCGGGCGATTATTACTGACACAGTAAAGGATTTGAAGAAGCTCACGGGCGCGAACGACATAAAAATTGATGTCAAAGACGATGCAGACAAGATCACGATAACTTACGCATACAGCGGCAACAGCAACATACAGGTGATCGTTCACAAACATGACTTTTCCCTTGACATTTACAAGACATATAAAGATATCTCCTCTGCGGTCATGACGGGCTCACAGTTCAATTTTTCCAAAAATGATTACAATGACTATAACATCATTCAGTCAACCGATAAGCCGTATACTGCCAAATATGTGGGTTTCGGCGAACAGGGCGGTCTGGAGCTTATCAAGAACAACAGCCGTATCACTTACTTCAACTATGATAACATGAAGTACAATCAGGTTTACGGCAACGGTTGTTTAGAGGAGCGCGAACCGCTTTATCATTCCGACCCCTTCTTCATTCAGACCAATGCGGATTTTGACAATCCGAATGTCTATGGTATTCTTGTGGACAATCCCTCCGAGGTTTTGATGGACATCGGAGCGTTTGATTCTTCAAAATTCCGCTTCGGTACTCGTTACGGCGATATGGATTATTATGTAATCATTGGAAGAAATCCCGCCGACATTATCCGGAATATTAGCAAAATAATTGGCACAGCAAGACTTATTCCCCGTTACGCGCTCGGGTATCACCAGGGTTGTTACGGTTATGAAAAACGCTCCGACCTTGAAGAAACGGCAGTGAATTACCGCAAAAACGCCATTCCTCTCGATGGTTTGCATGTTGATGTCGATTTGCAGGATGCTTACAAAACTTTCACAATCAATGAGGAGGCGTTCCCAAATCCGGCCGAAATGTTCGCGACTTTGCGCGGCGACGGCATAAAGTGCAGCACGAACATCACGCCTATCATCAGCAACGAAAAGGCCGACAATTATCAGACCTACCTCGAGGGCATTAAAAATGGTTATTTTGTGGCAGACACAAGAATTGAGCCGGACGATCCCGATGCGAAAATCTATCATTATTATTCGAGCGGCACGGAAGTTGCCTTGAGATTTGAAGATAAAGAAAACAACTACAACTCCGGCAAAGCATTTATTGGCGAAGTGTATTACGGTCCCGACGCAAACGGCAATGACCTCGGTACAACAGGACATTATCCTGATTTGAACAGATCTGAAGTGCGCAAATGGTGGGGGCGGCAATACCAGTATCTGTTCGATTGCGGGCTTGAAATGGTTTGGCAGGATATGACCACGCCTTGTCTGCGCAATACGCGCGGAGATATGTTGTCCTTCCCGGCGAGACTTCTGATTGCGAATGACTTCCACAAATGCGGCGACAAAGCCCCTGCGCCGTTCATAAAACTGTGGAATTTATATTCTTACAATCTCCACAAGGCAACGTATCACGGCTTGAATCATCTCAAAGGACGTGAGAACAAGCGTAATTTCATCGTCGGCAGAGGTTGTTTCACGGGTATGCAGAGATTCGCCGCACTCTGGACGGGCGACAATGCCTCCACCTGGGATTTTCTGAAAATAAATGTCTCGCAGGTACTCGCGCTCGGATTGACAGGCCAAGCGTTAAGCGGGCAGGACATTGGCGGGTTCGAATCGTCGCGCGATGACGAACATTGGTGCGACCCCGAGCTGCTGATTCGCTGGACGGCAATGGGAGCGTTTCTTCCTTGGTTTAGGAATCACTATATCAAGAAGGGCAAGAAATATTTTCAGGAACCGTATATGTTTCAGACCGTTGCGGAGCAGGTTGACCCGAGCGTTAAGGTTTTCTACGACATGACGCTCCCGATTTGCAGATATTACATTGAACTTCGCTATACGTTGTTACAGCTTTTCTATGACGCGATGTACGAAAACGCATTGACGGGAATGCCTGTCTGCCGCGCCTTATTCCTTGAAAACAGTGATCCCGCGCTATTCAATGATAAGGCCGCGTTTATCAACAATGAATTCTTGGTGCGCAGAGATTTGTTGGTCGCCCCCGTCACAGAACCGCATTATTTGAATGCTAACGGCCGCCGTGATATTTATTTGCCGGGCGGATGCAACTGGTATCAGTTTAAGAACGGCATATCACCGCTTGACCGCCCGGTAAAAGGCGGCACGACAATCTTCGACTACGATGCGTCAATCTCTTATGACAACGGACATATTCCGTATGTCTTGCCGATTTTTGTTCGTGAGGGCGCGATTATCCCGACGGTCAAGCTTGAGCAATACGTGGGCGAATTGAACGAAAAGGGTCTGCCGAATCCGATCACGCTGAACATTTATCCCGGACAGTCCGGCGAATACACAATGTATCTTGATGACGGCGTAAGCCGTTCGTCGGCGGATGAATCTATGGCCGATCCCCTCGCCAAAGGCGAATATCGTGAAGTTCACATCACGCACCAATACGGCGGCCCGGGCTCAACTCATAAAACGCGGAATGTTACGATTGAGTATCTTCACAATCACTACGCGCCAAAGTTTGAGAAATACTTCATTGTAGCGTTCCTGCGCACAGGAGACGAGGCGCCAATTAACGCAATCTTCGTCGACGACACACAATTGGACTTTGCAAAAACATATGAAAAATTGGAAAATTCGGAGGTTAACACGGCGTATCACGACTTTGACACCAATATCGTGTATGTGAAAGTGTTTGACTGCGCCGAAAAATATGAAATCACAGCGAAATATTGATATGGGAATTTTTGGAGTCCATATGTGGCGGAAAATCCCTCGCGTCTATTTGCGAGGGACAAACCGTTAAAAAAGGCGGGTTCCTCCAATTCCTCAATCATTGATTGCGATTTTCCCCGGCGCGGATGTCCGTATTGGATGTCCGCGCCGGGTTTTTTGCCGTTTGCATATCTGTTTGCCGTTTTGTCGAAGATATACCCAATCGCGGACACAACATATGCCATAAATCACCACCGCGCTGTTTAGAAAAATCCTCCATTTCAGCCTGTCATTTCGGCGGCGGCGGCGTATAGACGGCGGCGTTTCGCGGCTGCGAAATCCTGACAAGGGGATTTGGCCGCAAATTGACAGTGCGGCGGACGCTTGTTTCCCGGCCGATCGGACCATAGTAACAACGGGAAGAAAACAAAAATTTCTTCCGACGACAAAGCGGATCCGGCGCGGAACGTCCGCGCCGGGGGAAATAGGAGTCGAGTGATGAAAATAAGAAAGAACGCGCGGGCGCTGGGCGCGCTGCTGCTCGTCGGGCTCTGCTGCCGGCCCGGACCGCCGGCCGCTGCGGCCGCGGCTGTCCCATCCGGGGTGATCCCTGTCGGGCAAACGGTGGGCGTGCGCATCCGGACGGGCGGCCTGTTTGTGACGGAACTCTCCGCCGTGCCGACGGCCGACGGAGCCCGCAGCCCGGCGGAGGAGGCCGGGCTGCGGGTGGGCGACCGCATCGTGCGGGCGGGCGCCGGCCCGGTGGACGGCGCGGAGGACCTGCAACGCGCCGTGGCGGAAGCCGGCGGCGCGCCGCTCGCCCTGGATGTCGTCCGTCACGGCGCGGCCGTGACGCTCACGGTGCGGCCGGCCCGCTGCGCCGAAGACGGACAGTATCGAATCGGCGCGCTGACCCGCGACGGCCTGGCCGGCATCGGAACCATGACCTTCTACGACCCGCAAACCGGTCTCTTCGGCGCGCTGGGTCACGGCATCACAGAGGCGGGCGGCGGCGACCCGCTGCCCCTCGCGGCGGGCTGTATCCTGGACGCCGCCGTGCGGGACGTCACAAAGAGCACGGCGGGCAGCCCGGGTGAGCTCAAGGGGGAATTTCTCTCTGAGGAGAGCGTCGGCGCCGTGCTGTCCAACACAGACCACGGGGTCTTCGGGGTGCTGCGGGACACGGCGCTGATCGGGCGCCGCCCGGCGATCCCGGTTGCCGCGCCGGCGCAGGCGCACGTCGGCCCCGCGCGGATCCTCTCCAACGTGCGGGGCGGCGAGGTCGAGGCCTTTGAGATCGAGATCGTCAAGGTCTACGGCAGCGAGGGGGACGGCGACGGGCGGCACTTCATGCTGAAAGTGACGGACCCGGCCCTGCTGGCGCTGACGGGCGGTATCGTGCAGGGCATGAGCGGCAGCCCCGTGGTGCAGGACGGAACCCTGCTGGGCGCGGTGACGCATGTTCTCGTGAGCGACCCCAAGCGGGGGTACGGCATTTTCGCGCAGACGATGCTCCGCGAGGGCGCGCTCTGCCTGGCGCAGACGGCGGCCTGACCGCATGGGTTCCCGCGGGACAGCCGCGGGAACCCGGAACATACAAAACGCGGGCCGTCCCGCCAATCCCGTTGGCGCGCAAGGCATACAGGCGGCGCGGATGGGTCGGCGGGGCATTCAGCCTGTCCCATAATTGGAATTTTTTGTAAAATCATGGCGAACGATTATTTCTAATTTTTTCCATTTTTGTCTTGCGCATTGTGTCCCATTATGATATTTTACAGGTGGTGTTGTAAGACCGGTGGTTCCGGAGCGGATGTTTGAACGAAACAAGGGGGATGCTGAATGATGGACAACACGGTAAAAATTTTGATCGCGGATGACAATGCGGATTTCCGTTCCCTGCTGACGAGCGCGCTGGAGGGCGAGAAGGACTTGGAGATTGTCGGCGTCTCCACAGACGGGTACCAGGCGGTGCAGCAGATCGCGGCGCTCTCGCCCGACGTCGTGCTGCTGGACATTGTGCTGCCTGTGCTCGACGGCTTTGGCGTGATGAAGGCCATCGGCGGCATGGCGCCGGGGAGCCGGCCCGGCGTCATCGTCCTGTCCGGCTTTGCCACCGACCAGGCTATGGCGGAGGCGGCGGCGCTGGGCGCCCAGTATTTCATCCTCAAGCCCTTTGACATCGCGGGGCTGGTGGAACGCGTCCGCGCGGTGGGCAGGACCCGGCGCGCACAGCCCCTGCGCGTGACCGCGCCCGCGCGCGGGCTGCGCTCGGACCTGGACATCGAGACGCGCGTGACCGACATCATCCACGAGATCGGCGTGCCCGCCCACATCAAGGGGTACCAGTACCTGCGCGAGGCCATCATGGTGGCCGTCAAAGACCGCGAGGCGATCAACGCCATCACCAAGATCCTGTACCCCGCCGTGGCCAAGACGTTCGCCACCACGCCCTCCCGCGTGGAACGGGCCATCCGCCACGCCATCGAGGTGGCCTGGGACCGGGGGGACATCGAGACGCTGCAAAGCTTCTTCGGCTACACGGTGTCAAACGTCAAGGGAAAACCGACCAATTCCGAATTCATCGCCATGATCGCCGATCGCCTCTCTCTCCAACTCAAGGCCGGCGCTTAAACATGGCCCGCCGCGCGGCGGGCCAACCGTCAAAAGACCGCCCCCGAGGAAAATTACAAAATTTTCGTAAAATTTTTCTTGATTTTTCCCGGGGGCGGCGGTATAATGATTTCGCTTTCTTCGGGGCGGGGTGCGATTCCCCACCGGCGGTGACACGGGGCAACCCGTCAGCCCGCGAGCGTTCCTCTTGGGGCGCTGAACCGGTGCGATTCCGGTGCCGACAGTGACAGTCTGGATGGGAGAAGAAGCCGTGAGTCCCCCGGTGTTTGTCCGGGTGCGCTCACGGGTGCGCGCCCCGGTATGAGCCGGGGCGTATTTTTTTTGCAGGGAGGCGTTTGTCCATGCCGAACGAACACACACATCCGAAGCCGCCGGGCCGGGCCGTCAACACGCGGATGCTGGTCATCGTGGCGCTGTTTTCCGCGCTGTCCAGCGTACTCATGTATCTGGATTTTCCGCTGCCGTTTTTCCCGCCGTTTTTAAAACTTGACTTCTCCGACCTGCCGGCCCTGCTGGGGACGTTTTGGTTCGGCCCCTCGGCCGGGATCGCGGTGGCGCTGGTCAAAAATCTCATCCACCTGTTCATCTCCTCCACCGGCGGCGTCGGGGAACTGGCCAACTTCATCGTCAGCGCGGCCCTGACCGGGACCGCCGGCCTCGTCTACCGGCTGCGCCGGACGCGGGGCGGCGCGGTGGCGGGCCTCGCGTGCGGCACACTGGCCATGACGCTCGCGGGCATCGCCGCGAACTATTACCTCCTTCTTCCGTTCTTCGCGAAAGTCATGCCGATGGAGACCATCGTCGCCATGTGCGCCCGGCTGATCCCCTCCATACGGACCACATGGGACATCGTCCTGCTCAGCATCACCCCGTTCAACCTCTTCAAGGGCGCGCTCATCAGCGGCCTCACCTTCCTGCTCTACAAACGGGTGAAGGGCTTTATGAGCGAGACAGCGGAACGCCCCCGCCGCGCCGCCGGCAAGGTGTGAGGCGCAGAGGGCACTGAAAGTTTCCGTTGAATCCGGCGCGCGGATGGGGTATAGTATAGAGAGGCGGCCGGCGGGGCCGCCCGCGCGGAGGAGGCGGGGTGTTTTGGCGGAACTGTTTTCATCGTTGGGAGACTGGCTGCAGGGGTTGCCGCCGACGGGGCAGGCCGTGATGACGTTTTTCATCTCCATGATCCCGGTCATTGAACTGCGCGGGGCCATCCCCGTGGCTGCGGCGGCCGGGCTGCCGTGGTACACGGCTTTTTTTGTCAGTGTGATCGGCAACCTGGCGCCCGTTCCGTTCATTGTGGTGTACATCCGGCGCATCTTTTTGTGGATGAAAGACCGGAACCGGCTGGCGGGCGCGGTTTACCGGCTGGAGAAGCGCGCCCTCGCCAAAGCCGGCAAGATATATCGCTACGAACTCATCGGCCTGTGCCTCTTCGTTGCGGTGCCGCTGCCCGGGACAGGCGCCTGGACCGGCGCGCTGATCGCCGCACTGTTGGACATGCGTCTGAAGAACGCCCTTCCGGCCATCTCAATCGGCGTCGTCATCGCCGCTTCCGTCGTCACGGGCCTTGCGTACACCGTGGCCGGAATACTATAATATATACTATAATATAAGGAGTGTTGCAAGACGGAAAGATTTCCGTCTCGGTACCGCAGCCGGACAGCCTCCGGCCCGGTCTTTTTTGTCACCGATAACCCCGGTTCCGGCATAAGATGGGGCTGGCGCCGAAGGTGAGCGCCGGGATGAGGTGACAAGATGTCGGAATTGTTTGAAATGGCCGTCGCGCTGCTGGCCTCCATCGGCGTGGTATCCGTCGTGTGGCTGTGTCTGGCCCCGCTGCTGGATGAGGGCGCACCGGCCTGTTCGGCGCGGATTGTCCTGCGTCTGACGGACGGCGCCGACCCCATGCCGGTGGTCGGCCGGTTTTTGCGGCTGTGCCGCCGCGGCGTCGCCGGTGTGCGCATTGTCGTGCTGGACGAGGGCCTCACGCCCGATGTCCGCCGCGTGGTGGAGCTCCTCTGCCGGGATAACCCGGCGCTCACGCTCAGCGCCCCCGCAAAGGAGACGGCGCCCGCCGCCGGCCCATCACACCCATTACAAAAGAGAGGATGAGACGCCTATATGGAGCGTCAGACGGAGGCGGTGATCTCGGGCGAGGTGTCCGCCGTGGTCTACGCCGGCAAGCGCACCGGATACGGTGTGATCCGGGTGCGCGACGAATCGGAGCATGAGATCACCGTGGTCGGGTACCTGCCGGACCCGGCGCCCGGCGAGCGGATCGAGGCGCGGGGCGACTGGACCACCCACCCGCAATACGGCCCTCAATTCAAAGCCGACGCCATTGTCCGGACCTTGCCGGCGGAGGCGTCGGCTATTTTGGAATATCTGTCCGCCCGCGTCGTGCCCGGCATCGGGCCGGCCACCGCGGCGCGGCTTGTGGCCCGCTTCGGGGCCGAGACGCTGCGCGTCCTCAGCACGGCCCCCGAGCGGCTGAGCGAGGTCTCCGGCATCACGCCCCGGCGCGCGGCCGCCATCGGCGAAGCCTTTGCCAAGCAGCGCGGTGTGCGGCGTTTGATGGAGTTTCTGATCGGGCACGGGCTGCCGCCCCACCTGGCCACCCTCCTCACCGAACACCACGGCGCCGCGGCCGTCGAGGCCGTGCGGGCCGACCCCTATCTGTTGGTGTCCGAACCGTTTGCCGTGTCCTTCTCCAAGGCGGACGAGCTGGCGCTGGCCCTGCATTTCGACGGGGACGACCCCCGCCGCGTCCGGGCAGCCGTGCGTTTTGAGCTCATGTTCAACGCGGAGGAGGGGCATGTCTTTCTCCCCGAGGCCAAACTGATCGACTCCACCGGCCGGTTCATCGGCGTCGACGCGGACACGGCGCGCGAGGCGCTCGGCGCGCTGGCGGCGGAGGGCGCCGTGGTCCGGGATACGGTGGGGGCCGCAGACGCCTGCTACCTGACCGAACTCCACAGGGCGGAGACGACGGTGGCCCGGCAGGTGGCCGCCCGGTGCGCGCCGCTGCCGCCCCCAAAGGACCTGGACGCGCTGATCGACGCGGTGCAGCGCACGGCCGGCGTCGATTACGCCCAAGCGCAGCGCGAGGCGCTGTGCCTCGCGGCCCGGAGCCGCGTGATGCTGCTGACGGGCGGGCCCGGCACGGGCAAAACCACCACGCTGCGCGCGATGCTGGATCTCTTCGACCGGTTGGGGCTCTCCTGCGCGCTGGCCGCGCCCACCGGGCGGGCCGCGAAACGGATGAGCGAGGTGACCGGGCGGGAGGCGCGGACGCTCCACCGCCTGCTGGAGGTCTCGTTCGACCCCGCGACCGGGCGGCAGGGCTTTGCCCACGGGGCCTCCGCGCCGCTGCGAACCGACGTGGTGGTGGTCGATGAGATGTCGATGGTCGACATTGTGCTGATGCGGGCGCTGGTGGAGGCGCTGCCGCCGGACGCGCGGCTCGTGATGGTGGGCGACCCGGACCAACTGCCGTCGGTGGGCCCGGGGCTCGTGCTCTCCGACCTGCTGGCGAGCGGCCGGGTGCCCTCCGTCCGCCTGACGGAGATCTTCCGGCAGGCCGGGCAGAGCCAGATCGTGCTGCGGGCGCATGAGGTGAACCGGGGGGCGCTCTCGCCGCTGCGCGGCGCGCGCGGCGGCGATGAGGATTTCTTTTTCCTCTCCCGGCGCGCGCCGGAGGAGGCGCTGGCCACGATCCTCGACCTGTGCGCCCGGCGTCTGCCCCAAAACCTGGGGCTCGCGCCGTCGATGATCCAGGTGATCTCCCCCACACGCCGGGGCGTCACGGGCACCGTGAACCTCAACCGCCATTTGCAGGAGGCGCTGAACCCGCCCTCGCCGGAGCTGCCGGAGCACCGCTTCGGCGCCCAGGTCTTCCGCGTGGGCGACAGGGTCATGCAGATCAAAAACAACTACGACATCATCTGGAAGCAGGCGGAGGGGCCGGGCGGCGGTCTCGGCGTCTTCAACGGCGACACCGGCGTCATTGTGGCGCTGGATACGCGGGCGGAACGTCTCACCGTGCGCTTCGACGACGACCGCCTGGCGGTCTATCCCTTCGACCGGCTCGGCGAATTGGAACCCGCCTGGGCGATGACGGTGCACAAGGCGCAGGGCAGCGAATACCCCGCCGTGGTCCTGGCCGCCCTGCCCGGTCCGCCGATGCTCATGAACCGCCGGGTGCTGTATACGGCCGTCACGCGGGCCCGGCGCTGGCTGATCGCCGTGGGCAGAGAGGACACCCTGCGCGCTATGGCCCAAAACCACCGCGAAACCCACCGTTACACGGGGCTGACGCAGCAATTGACGCGCGACAATTGACGACGCAAATGTCAAAAATTCCGCCGGCCTTCGGCAGACGTCTTTTCGACACTTGAACCGCTGCTTGTCGATTGCGGTCCGGCCGTGTTAATGCCACTATATCTTGTGTTATCCACAAGATATAGTGGCATTGTTCGTCCTCATAGTTTCCCTCTTCACGGCTTTCGACAATTGTCCGCCGCCGATTGTCAATTGTTTTCCGTTTGGGTCTGTTTTGCGTTTTTACGGCGTGATAAAAAAGGGGTGTCCGGATATACAAAGACGCGCCGGAGGCGCGGGAAGGGATCTGACAGACATGACGAAAGGGGAACAAAATACCTCCGCGAAAATGGACATCCGCGGCACGGATACATCCGTCTGGCGCTACCATGTCGTCCCCGAGACGGCGCAGAGCCCGGAGCTCGGGCGCTATCACACATACGGCATACGGGTCGAGGGGGCCGGGTACGACCGGACAACGCACGACGTCGCCGTCTCCAGGGAGACGGCCGCCCGGATCGCGGCGCTCTGCAACCGCAACGGGCTCTCTCCGGTACACTTCCGGGATATTTTGGACGATCTGCTGCCCTGAGGCCTTGACGGGTCCGCGCGCCCGTGATAGCATGGTCCCGGCGGGAGAGAGGCGCGCTTCTTTCCCGCCGAAACGCCGATTGCCTGAGGGGGGTCGCGCTATGCTGTCATCCGTACTGGACCTGTTGATCCCGCCGCGCTGCCCGCTCTGCGGGCGTCTGCGGTCTGCGTCCGGCGCCGGCCGCGGGTTTTGCCCGGCGTGTGAGGCCACCCTGCCCCGCGTGCCGGCGGGGTGGGTGGTTCCGCTCGGCCCCGTGGTCTGCGCGGCGCCGTTTTATTACGAGGGCGCCGCGCGCGAGGCGCTGCACCGGTTCAAGTTCCACGGCGTGCGTGCCGCGGCGCGCCCGCTGGCGGACGCCATGACCGTCGCGGCCGGCGCGCTGCCGCCGGGGCTGTGGGACGCCGTCACATGGGTGCCGGTCAGCCCCCGCCGGCGGCGGGAGCGCGGCTACGACCACGCCTTCCTGCTGGCGCGGGAGACCGCCGCGCGGCTCGGGCTCGGCAGGCCGGTGCGCACCCTGCGTAAAGTGCGCCACACCGTCAGCCAAAACACCTTGGCCGGCGACACGGCCGCACGTGCGGAGAACGTCCGCGGCGCGTTTGCCGCCGACGCGGCCGCGCGGGGCCGCCGCTGGCTGCTCGTCGACGATATCCTGACCTCGGGCGCGACGCTGCGCGCCTGCGCACAGGCCCTGTGCGACGCCGGCGCCGGCTCCGTCTTCTGTCTCACGGCCGCAAAGGCCCGCCGGCTCCGCGAGACGCGCTGGTCGTAACGCATTTGCATGGAGTGAACAAAAAGACTTGACTTTTCCCATCTGATGGTATACAATGCAAAAAACACCCTGCAATTCCCATTCTTTGCATATGAAATTCCCTGCATATGCCATTTCATGCAAAGTTCAGGTGAATCATTTGGGTCTTGACATTTTCCATCCGATGGCATACAATGCGAAAACGTCCGGCACATACGATTCCCTATATATACCATTTTCGTGTGAAAATTTATATCCGCCTTTTTGATGTTTTCCCGGCGGACGGAGTTTTAACATCCGAATCACCCAAATCATACAATGGAGGCGTCGCTATGCGTGAACACGGCAGCATCTTGGAACACCAGGAACTGCATATGTCCAATGTATTGTCTTTTCGCAAAAAGATGACCCAATCCGTGTTGCAAGCGGAAGTCACCCGGGTCGGGCAGCTTGTTGCGGAGAGCGGACATCTCCCCGCCGGGCCGACAGTGACCGCGACGTATTCGGTGGAACAGCAGGTGGGCGGCCCCGTGCTGGATTTTGAGATGCTCATTCCCCTCGACAAGCCGTTTACCCCCCCCGAGGGGTGCGTTTGCAAGCCGGTTTTCAAATTGACAAACGCCGTGTCTATCCGGCATATCGGCAATCCGGCGATGCTGCAAGAGACGGTGAGCGTGTTGCTCGCCTACCTCAGGCAGCACGCCATCCAAACCGTCACCCCCGCCTATCATGTGACCGTGCAAGACGGGATATCCGTCGATACGCCGGACCAGGTGATCGTGGACATCTATATAGGTGCCAACCCCAACATTTTATAATCCCGTATATCGGGCGGGAATCAGTGTTTTGACTGGCCAGCAGGACGCTGTGCCCTTCCTTGGTATAAATATACAAGGAGAGGAGGAAAGAAAATGTCTGAAGCTTTGGTCCTCAATCCGACGTTCGGCCTTGAGGCGCTGAGTGACGATGAGCTGTTTGCTGTTGACGGTGGTTTTGATCTTGAGGCCTTCACCCGCGGCGCGCTGCAACTCGTTGCCGCTTCGGTCGCCCTTGTTGCCGGAAGTATCGCTCTGGCGACTCCGGAGTCCACTTGGACAACGGCGCCGGGCGCACTGGAAGAAATTGGCGTTGCGTTGGTCAACTATGGAATTTCCAACCTTGGGCAAGGCACTCTGAAACTCAGAGCGAGCTTTAACTTCCTGTAAGGTGAAGTTCCTGTTCTGATCGTTTGTATCTTTAGTTCCATAAAGTTTTACCGGACTAGAGTTTCGCCCATTAGACGGCGGAACTCTAGTTCGGTAAGGATTAAATACATCCATAAAAAGGCACAAGTCCGGGCACGGCGCACCCGCGCCGCCGGAAGCAACGCGCCGATTCAGGCGTCAGAAGGAGTCCTATCATGCCCCGATACGTCTGCGTCAAACAATACGACATCACCGATTGCGGGGCGGCCTGTCTCGCCACGATCTCCAAACAGTACGGTTTGAAAATTCCCATCACCCGCATCCGGGATGTGGCGGGCACCGACAAGCAGGGCACAAACGCATATGGGCTGGTCAAGGCCGCCGAGCGGCTGGGGTTTTCCGCGAAGGGCGTCAAAGGCAGTCAGGAGGCGTTTTTCTCGCCGTTCCCCCTTCCCTGTGTCGCGCACGTCATTGTGGACGGTTCCCTTTTGCACTATGTCGTGATACATAAAATCACCCAGAAGCAGGTCATCCTTGCCGACCCCGCCAAGGGGATCCGCAAGCTCACGCCGGAGGAGTTTTTTAAGGAGTGGACGGGTGTCCTCATCCTCATGGCACCCACCCAGCAATTCGAAAAGGGCGACCATACGAAGAGCATTTGGTCGCGTTTTTTTCATCTGCTGATTCCCCAAAGGTCGCTGCTGATCAACATTTTCTTTGCCTCCATAGTGTACACCGTCTTGGGGTTGGGCGCGTCTTTTTATTTTAAGATTATGATGGATGAGATCCTGCCCAATCTGTTGGAGCGCAGCCTGACCGTCGTCTCCATCGGCATGATCGCGCTGTATCTGTTTCAGACCCTGCTGGGGTCCTTTCGGTCGCACATGCTTCTTTATATGAGCCAAAAGTTGGACATCAACTTGATCTTAGGCTATTATTCCCACGTGTTGTGGCTGCCCATGAAATTTTTCGGCACGCGAAAAGTGGGCGAGATCATCTCCCGGTTTATGGACGCCTCCAAGGTGCGCGAGGCCATATCCGGCGCGACGCTGACCATCATGATCGACACCATCATGGCGCTTGTCGGCGGTGTCATCTTATATATGCAAAACAGCACCATGTTTGTGATCGCCGCGATTGTGGTGCTCTTATATGGGGTGATTGTGTTTTCCTTCAACAAACCCCTGCAAAAGATCAACAGAAAAAGCATGGAAGAAAACGCGCAGCTGACGTCTTTTCTTGTGGAATCGCTCAACGGCATCGAAACCGTGAAGGCCTTCAACTCCGAGCGTTCGGCCAACCTTGAGACAGAGAAAAAATTTGTCAGGCTGCAGCGCACATTGTTTCACACCGGCGTGCTGGGCAATATCTCCGGCTCGCTGTCCGGGTTTATCTCGGCGGTGGGCGGCGTGGTGATCTTGTGGGCGGGCGCCTCGTTTGTCATCCGGGGCGACTTGTCCATCGGTCAGCTTCTGACCTTCAACGCCCTGCTGGCGTACTTCTTAGACCCGGTGAAAAATCTCATCAACTTGCAGCCCATGATGCAAACCGCAATCGTCGCCTCCGATCGTTTGGGCGAGATCCTCGACCTGGACCAGGAGAAGACGGAGAGCGAAGACAAGAAGATCCGCCCGGCCACCCTCCGCGAGCCCATCCGGGTCCAGGGGCTGGATTTTCGCTACGGCACCCGCAACCTCGTGTTGCAGGACATCAGCCTGACGATCAACCCGGGTGAAAAAATCGCCTTTGTGGGGGAGAGCGGTTCCGGCAAGACGACGCTTGTGAAGCTCCTGCTCCATTTCTATCCCTGGGAAAAGGGTGAGATCTCCATCGGGCCGTATGACATCAAAGACATTCAGCTGGAGTGGCTCCGCGAAAAAATTGCCTACATATCGCAGGATGTATTTTTGTTCAGCGGCACCATTTTTGAAAACCTCACGCTGGGTCTCCCCGACCCCTCTATGGAGGACGTCGTTCGGGTGGCGACCATGACGTGCGCCCACGATTTTATCAACGCCTTTCCGCTTCGCTACGAGACGCAATTGGAAGAAAATGGAGCAAACCTTTCGGGCGGCCAAAAACAACGCCTCGCGATCACGCGGGCGCTGCTCAAAAAGCCGGATATCCTGATCATGGATGAGGCCACCAGCAACCTGGACAGCATCACAGAAAAGGCCATTGGCCGCATGATCGACGAGCAGACCCACGGCATCACCACGCTGATCATCGCCCACCGCTTGAGCACGATCATGCGGTGCGATACGATCTATATTATGGACAAAGGGCACTTTGTGGAAAGCGGCACACATGCCGCGCTTATGGCGCGGCGGGGGGCCTATTATCGCCTCTGGAAAGAACAGCTTCCCGACGCGCCGGGGGGCGGTATGTTATGAAGAAATCGACGATTTTAGACATGAAAGACCTGTCGGACAGCCGGGAAGTGCTGTTCGAGCGGCCGCACCGGTTTGTGGCCTGGTTTGGGTACGGGCTGATCGCGCTGATCGCGGTGGCGCTGATCTGGGCGTTTTTGGGGCGCATTGACTACTACGTCAAGGCCCAGGGCGAGGTGCGCCCCAACGAGTCGATGAGCGTCATCCGCAACACGGTGACCGGACGCGTGCGGACGGTCGCCCTGTCTGAGGGGCAGCGCGTTCAAAAAGGCGATTTGCTGTTTTCTATGGAGGTGGAGACCCAACTGAACACCGCCTCCGTTTTGGAGCGCCAGGTCGCGTCGATCGACCTGGAGGCCGCCAATCTGGAAAAATACAAGACCAGCATCGTCGAGGGCGAAAATCTCTTCGACCTTGGCGATCCGGACGAACTCGACTACTACTTCCGCTACCAAAAATACGTCATCGACCGGGACGTCGCCGTCGAGCAGATCAAGAACACAAACGCAGATTTCTCGCGGCTGATGAACGAGGCGCAGATCTCCGAGAGCAGCGCGCAAAACAACAGGCGGCGCATCGAAAGCGAGATCGCGGACCTGCAATTGCTGCTTCAGTCCATCGACGGGGGGGAAAACCTGATCCCGGAGGACGACGCCGAGACATACGGCCGTTTTGTCGACTACCAACTGACCCTGGCCCGCTACGCCGCCCTGGTCGAATTGCAGCAGACGCAAAAAGACAGGATGGAGGCGCTGTACGCCGCGGGGGGCGCGTCTCTGAAAGAATTGGAGACCGCGCGCTACGATCTGGAGTCCACGAGACAGGAACGTGAAAAATACAAAAACGAATCCCGGCTGAACGTCAGCCAAAGCCTGACGGCTTTGCGCAAAAATCTCGGCGACCTGACCGCCGCCGTCCAGAGCGCCCGCGCCGTGTTCTCCGCCTACACCGACCGCGGCTACAGCGAAGATCTGATCGCCGAAAAAAGCAAGCTGGATGCGTTGGCCGTCACGGCCGATACGCTGTTTACGCTGCAAAACAACGCCGACACGCTGCGAAAAGATCTGCACGCCATCCGCCTCAGCATCGCGGAGGCGAACGTGATCGCCCCCATCGACGGGACGGTCAGCCTGCAAACCGAGATCAATTCGGGGGATTTCCTGCAGAGCGGCACGGAGATCGCCACGATCATCCCGGGGGCCGACGGGGAATTGAAAGTGCTGCTGGCCGTCTCCAACGCCGACATCGCCGACATCGTGGAGGGGCAGACCGTCCACTACCGCTTCAGCGCCCTGCCCTTCCGGCAATACGGGGAACTGGAGGGTGTGATCACCAAGATCTCCGCGGACGCCCGCGGCAACGGCGCCGGGCAGAGCCACTATCTGGTGGAGGCCGCGCTGCCCAACACCGTGTTGGTCGGGCGGGACGGCACGCCGGAATCCCTCAAAGTGGGGATGTCGGTCGAGGCCCGCGTGATCACCAAGAATGCGCGGATCATCCATTGGGTGCTGGAAAAAATGAATTTTATTGATGGGTAGGGGATCTTTATGAAACGGCGTCGATTGTTTGGCGTTTTGGTCATCTCGGTGGCTTTGTCCGGCCTGCTGCTGTCGTCGGCGCAGAGCGTGTACGGGAACCTCGAGTTTGTCGAGCTGGTAAACAGGCTGAAAACGCCGCCCTCCGTCCTCTCGCTGGAATCGCAGACCGCCGTCTTCCGCGCGCAGCAGTCGGAACTGGATATACAGCGCCGCGAATTGCGGCGGCAGCTCGCCGTCTTGGACGCGCAAGACAGAGACATCGGCGCGCAGGAAAAATTGCTCCCCCTGCAAGTGCAGCAGGAGAGCGACCTGGCGGAGTATCAATTTCAAGCGGAGTATTACAACATCTGTCTGCTGATTGAGAACGCTTCTCTGCTGGAACATCAACTCGCCCTGACGGACAAACAGATCGAGGTGGAGGAGACAAAACTGTCGCTGGATATGACGACCCAACACGCCGTCGATCTGCTGTACGCCTCCAGAGAGACGGTCTCCCAGAGCAGGGCCGCGACCCTGACCCAGATCGATGTCGAGACGGCGGCCCTCTTGCTCAAAATTGACATTTCCGAATCTTACGCCCCCGATTTCTCCATCCCCGAGGTGGTCAGCGCCCGCAGCACGCGCTCGCTGGCCGACTTGCAGGCCCACCTGGTCGAGAACAATCCTTCCATGCGGGCGCGGGAGTCGGCGGTGTCCAACCAGCTCGAGACGCGAAACGCGCTCAGGTCCCTGTTGGGGACGTCAAACGCCTACTATTCCGAAGCGGCGGCGCAATATGATCTGCTGGCGGCGCAAAGAGACGCGTACAAAAGTCAGCTTTTTACTTACGCCTCCACCGTATACAACGAATATACGCAGGCCGAGGCGCACTATCGGGCCGCGGTGGCCAACCGCGAGGTCCTGCTGACGCGGCTGGACATCCTGGACAGCATGTACGCCGAGGGGGAGATCAGCGAAATGGAATGTCTGTCGGGCCAATATGAGGCGCGCAAAGGCCTGCTGGATGTCAAGGCCGCCATTGTCACCAAGGCGAACAGCCTGCTGGCGTTGGATCTGATGGCAACCGGCCTTGTGCTGAATGTGGGCTGAACGCAAACGGCCCGCCGCGAACCCGTCCGCATTCAAAATCCCGGCCTGTCAGGGCCGGGATTTTTGCGCGTTGATCTCCAAACAGCGCAAGAGACCGGGCAAGCTGGGATGCCCGGCCTCTGCGCTTGATTTCCCCATGGTCCCACCGGGTGTTGGAGGTCACCCGACAGGACGGAGTGTGAAGCATAGCTGTGTTATTGTGCGAAGGATGTCCGCCCGCTGCGGAACAGAGACCTGTGGAGAAGGGAAAGCAGAGGACCGCTCATCTTGTCAAAAAAAGACTTTTTGAGTGAAGCGGCGGCTCCTCTGCCGCGTTCCCCCTCACGGAACATGGAGGTTTCTGCGCGTGTTGTATATCGTTGCCCATCCCTCTGATTTGTTTGTCCGGCCCGACCGGTCGGCACAAGGTGTGCGGTGCGGTTCGTTTTGTTGCGTTCGTTTTGTTTGTTGCTATGGTCTTATTTTATCCGGTTTCCTGGGAAAATTCTACTACCCCAACGGGTGGTTTTCCCCATTTCACCCCCGTCGTCCGGGTGAAAAATGGGTAGAGAATCCAATTGATCCCCTGTCGTCACCGCAAAAAATTCCTAAAATTACCAGAGAAAACCAGGAAAAAGTCAAACAAAAACCCAAGCGGAAACGATTGAGAAACGCCGCGAAAAGGTGTATACTAGAGATATTCTTCGGGGGGCGCGCGCCCGCCCGATTCCACAAAAGTGTAATAAAATGGTAATTGTGCGGCCGCGGGCCGCCGCCAAAGATCGAAGGAGGTGCCGGCCGTGGATCTCCGTGAGACGCCTCTCGGAGGCGAGACCCTGTACCGGGGCAAGATCGTCAATGTGCGGGTGGACCGCGTGAGACTGCCGGACGGCAAGGAGGCCACCCGCGAGGTCGTGGAGCACCCCGGCGGCGTCGCCGTCGTGGCGGTGACGCGGGACCGCCGGGTGGCGGCGGTGCGCCAATACCGCTACCCGATGGGGGAGACCCTGCTGGAGATCCCCGCCGGCAAGCTGGAGCCCGGGGAGGACCCGGCCGACTGCGGCCGGCGCGAACTGCTCGAAGAGACGGGTTACGTCCCCGGGCGGTACGAGGCGCTCGGCGTCCTCTACCCGACCCCGGGGTACTGCCGCGAAAAATTGTATCTCTTTTTGGCCACGGACCTCACCCAGGCGGGGGCCCGCCCGGACGAGGACGAGTGGCTGGAAGTCGTTCACGTGCCTCTCGACGAGATGGCGGCCCGTGTTTTGGACGGACGGGTTCGCGACGCCAAGACCGTCGCCGGCGTTTTGATGGCCCGCGACCGGCTGTCGGGCGAGGCTTTTGACACACAAACTATATGAGCGTGTAGAATATGCCGGGGAAACCCGGCGGTGCCGGGCACAGAAGCCGAAAGCGCCCGAACGGAAGAGGGGATGAGATGAGCACTGCGCCGCGGTGTATTTTGATCGTGGAGGACGAACCCGCGATCGTCGATATTTTGTCTTTCAACCTGACGCGGGCGGGGTATACGCCCCTCTCGGCGCCGGACGGGGCGGCGGGCCTCGCTATGGCCGTGGAGAAGAACCCGGATCTTGTGCTGCTGGACGTCATGCTGCCTCAGCTGGACGGCTTTGAGGTCTGCCGCCGGCTGCGCGCCGGGGGGTTCAACGCCCCTATTTTGATGCTGACCGCCCGCGAGGAGGAGACCGACAAGGTGTTGGGGCTCGAACTCGGCGCCGACGACTACATCACCAAGCCGTTTTCGATGCAGGAGCTGCTGGCGCGCGTGCGGGCAAACATCCGCCGCACGGCCATTGCGGACGCCCCCGCCGCATCGGGCGAACCCACCCTCTCGGCGGGGCACATCGCGCTCCACCCGGGGCGCATGGAAGTCACAAAACAGGGGCGGCCGCTGCCGCTCTCCCAGCGGGAATACGACCTGCTGCATTTCTTCATGCGCCACCCGGACAATGTGTTCACGCGTGAAGAACTCATGGAAAAAGTCTGGAATTACGAATATTACGGCGACCTGCGCACCGTGGATGTGACCGTGCGCAGGCTGCGGGAAAAGATCGAGGACAACCCCAGCGAACCCGCGCTCTTGCTGACCCGCCGCGGCGCCGGTTATCTGTTCGCCGTCCCCCCTCGATGACAGGGCGAGGCGGAGCGGTCCGGAAGAGGGGAAGGCGGTGACGTCCGATGTTTCGCAGCCTGCGCGCCCGGCTCGTGCTGTTTATGCTGCTGCTGATTGTCCTGATGATGTCCGTGGTGGGGACCTTCCTCATCAACAGCGTCGCGCGCTTTCAGCTCGAAGATTTTGTCACCACAATGTCCGACACCTTTTCCGCCAACGAGGACTTCGCCGCCGGCCTCTACGCCGCCGCCGGCCAGGAGGCCGACGCACCGGCCCACCTCAAAGAGGTGCTGCGCGCCTACTCCGGGGTGTTGGGCATTGACACGAGGCAGCGCAACTATTACATCTTAGACGCCGCGTCCGGCGCCTTTTTGGACGGCTCCGACCAAGACGCCGGCGCGCATCTGGCGCTCACACCCACCATTTTGCGGGCGATGAGCACAAAGACGTCCCAGTATTCTCAGCGCGTGGGCGAGGCGTACCTGGACGTCGCCGTCCCCATCGGGCCGCAGCCGGCGTACATCGTCTATATCAAAGACACCAAAGACAGTATGCAAAATCTGATCATCCAGCTCTTCACCATCATTGTGGAGGCGCTGGTGGTCGGGCTTCTCTTTGCCTTCCTGCTCTCGTTTGTGTTCTCCAAGGCCATCACCATGCCGCTGGAAGATCTGACGCGGGGCGCCACGCTGATGGCCTCCGGGGATTTTACGCACGAGCTCACCGTGCGCTCGACCGACGAGATCGGCGTGCTCACGGGGACATTCAACCACATGGCCGACGTGCTGCGGCGGACGCTGGAGGAGGTCGGTTCGGAGCGGGACAAACTGGGCACCTTGTTTCTCCACATGAAAGACGGCGTGGCCGCTTTCTCCGAGGACGGCTGCCCGATCCAGGCGAACCCCGCCGCCGAGGCCATGCTGGGGATCCCCTTTGACAAGATGCAGTCTTACGACGCGGTTTTGGGCACGCTGGCGCCGCTGCATGAGGTGCTCTCGGTGGGCCAGCCGCGCGTGCTGCAACGGGAATATGTCAACCGGGGGCGCACGCTGCAAGTCTCCCTGGCTCCCTTTGGCGGTGCGGACGCCGAGGGCGTCATGGCGGTCATCCACGACGTGACCGAGCAGAAGAAGCTGGACAAGCTGCGCCGGGAGTTTGTCTCCAATGTGTCGCACGAGCTGCGTACGCCGCTGACAAACATCCGCAGCTACGCCGAGACGCTCTCCGAGACGGAGGATCTGCCGCGCGACACCGCCCGCTCCTTTTCCCAGGTCATCCTCAACGAAGCGGAGCGCATGAGCCGCATTGTGCGGGACCTGCTGACGCTCTCCCGCTTCGACTACGGCAAGATGGACTGGCATTTTGAGACCTGCTCCCTCGCCGAGGTGCTGAAAAACACCTACGACGCCATGCGGATGGAGGCGCGCAAAAAGGGGCACGACTTCACGCTGGAGTTTGTCCGTATGCTCCCCGACATCGTGGCCGACCGGGCGCGGATTGAGCAGGTGTTTGTCAATGTTCTTTCAAACGCCATCAAGTACACGCCGGACAACGGCCGGATCGAAATAGCGGCCGGCGCGGAGGGAGACGGCGTGTGGGTCACCGTGAGAGACAACGGCATCGGCGTTCCGCCGGAAGATCTGCCCCGCCTCTTTGAGCGGTTCTACCGCGTGGACCGCGCCCGCGCCCGCCAGTCGGGCGGCACCGGGCTGGGGCTCTCCATCGCCCGCGAGATCGTCGACGCCCACGGCGGCGAGATCCAAATCGACAGCGCGCCGGGCGAGGGGACGCAAGTCACCGTCCGCCTGCCGCTGAGGGCCAAGCCATGAGGGCGCGCGGAGCGGAACTCGGCAAAACTGTGCTGATCTGGGCGCTGCTGCTGAGCCTGCTGTGGCTCACGGGGCTCACCTGGGTCTACGACGACAGCCTGCTGGACGCGCCCGCGCTTGCCTGGGTGTCCGGCGTCGGACGCCTGCTCGGGGTGAGCGGGGCCGCGCCGAACCCGATCACCCCGCCGGACGGCGGCCGCGTCGCGCGGGAGGCCGCCCGGCCCGTGCGCGTCGCCGTGATGCAGGGCGGGGCGCGCCTCGGCGCGCAGTACGCGCCGGAGGTGGTGGACGCCCTGTACGAGCGTCTGAAAAACACGGTGGGCGAGGCGATCGGCTCGGCCGTGCCGCCGCGCCGGCAGACGCGGGCGGAGTGGGAGCGGGCGCTGTCATACGACAGCGTGTATTGGGAGTACGCCGCCGCCGTGCCGCTCTCGGTGCTGGCCGAATGGCTGTCCGTGGCGCCGCCGGCGGGGTTCGACGCGCCGGTGCGCCGCTTCTTCCTCTCAAACCGGGGGGGGACGCTCGCGCTGTTCTTCCTGAACGAGGACACTCTCGTGCCCTATGTCAGCGATACGGCGCTGTCTTTCGGGCCTGTCGACACCTCGGGCCTGTCGCCCTGCCGCTTCGCCTTCGAGGCGGAGGACGCGGCGCTGACGCGCGCCCCCGACACCCTGTTGTTCGACATGCCGCCCGCGCTCACAGCCGTTCGCTGCGAGACGCCGGCGCTGGCGGGGGCGGAGGTGGAGGCCTTTTTGCGCGGCCTGCGCGTCAACCCGGACACCCTCGCGCGCTATACGGAACCGGACGGCACCGACGTCTATGTGGACGACCCGCGCGTCTGCCGCTTCTCGCCGGACGGCGTCATCCGCTACCGGGCCAACGGGGCGGCGGACGGCGTGCCGGCGACGGCGACACCGGCCGGCCGGATTGAGGCGGCGCGCGCGCTGCTGGAGACGCTCTCGCCGCTGCTGGGAGACGCCCGGTTTTCTCTGACCGGCTACGCGCAAACGGAAGAGGACCGGTTTGCGGTGGATTTTGACTATGAGACGCAGGGCGCCGCCGTCCTGCCGGAGGCCGAGAACCCGGCGGCGCGCGTCGTGCTGAACGGCGGGGTCATTGCGGAGGTCACCGTGCGGGTCCGCCGTTTTACGCGGGCGGATGAGCGGATCGATCTCATGCCGGAGACCCTGGCCTATCGGCTGATCGAGGCGCGCTTTCCGTCGCGCACGTTTGCCCTGACAGTCTGCTTTGCGGGCGGAGAGGATCTCCAAACGCCCGTTTGGTTTGGGAAATAATGGTTATTTTGCGGGCGGATGATATCCGCCCTTACATGCCGGATCTGAATCTGTGTTGGGAGGCGGACCTCGCGTGAACTGGCCGAAGATCAAATGGCTCCTGATAGTCTGCCTGCTGTTTGGGAATCTTCTGATGGGCGGATTCTATTACGCGCGCCGCGAGGAGACGCGGCGCACCGAGGCGCGGATGCAAAACGATTTGATCGCGCTGCTGACGGCGCGGGGCGTGACGCTGAACCGCGACGGGATTCCGCCGCCCGAAGAGCGTGCCGAAGTCCACTATCTGCCGCGCGACACAGGCCGGGAGGCGGCGCTGGCGGCCTATTTTTTGGGAGATCCGGCACCGGTCGACCAGGGCGGGCACATCACACTCTACACGGGCGGGCCGGGTTGGATGCAATTTCGCGGCGGCGGCCTCTTTTTGCTGGAATACGAGACGCCCCGCGCGCCGGAGGACGACATCATGGCGGACGCGCGCCGCCTGCTGGCGGACGCGGGGTTTTTGACCCGCGGAAGCGAGGAGCCGCTTCCGTCCCTCGGGGACGCGGGGCTCATCACACTGCCCCAGAAGATCGCGGAGCGGCCGGTGTGGAACGCCTACGCGGCGCTGCGCTACGACGAGACGGGCAGGCTGGGCGGCGGATACGGCTGTTGGCTGTGGGGCACACCGCACCCCGCCGCCGGCGAGCCGCCCGGCCCGTCGGCCGCCGAAGCGATCCTTGCCCTGGCGGACGCGCGGGCCGCGGCCGGCGAACCCCTCACGCGCATCGAATCGGTCCGGCTCGGCTTTGTCACGACGGCGGCGCCGCCGGACTTGACCCGGCTGGCCCCTTGGTGGCGCATCGTGACCGATCAGGGGATTTTCTATGTGGACGAGACCCGCCGCACGCGCGAGGCGCTTCCCATGCCCATGTAACACAACGGACGGCGGCGTCCCGGCGCGGGCCGCGGGCGGCGCGGTGACATCGGGTGGTAGTCATGCTGACAATCGACTACAATCGAATCAAACAGTACGCACTGGACGCGCTGGTGCTCTCAGGCATCCGCACGCTTCCGGTCGACGTTGTGCGCCTGTGCGAGCGGCACGGTTGGGTCTGTCTTCCGCACACACCCGGGGATCCGGACAGGGCGGCCGACCCTGCCTTCCGCCGGCCCGGCGCGGACGCGGAGGCAAAGACGGTCCTGCGCTATGTGGGAGATCCGTCACAGCCGGAGGTCCGGTGGGCAATGGCCCGCGAAGCGGGCCTCCTGCTGATGCGCGACGAACCGCCCGGGGAACAGGGCGTCGCCTTCTTTGTGGAACAACTCCTGATGCCTCTGCCCGTGTTGGAGCGGTGCGACATCCACACCGTCCAGGAGATCCAGCGCCTGTGTGAGGTGCCGACCGAAGCAGCCACAGCCGTCCTGCGGAACCTGACGCGCTACCGGACCTACAAAATCCGCTTCGGAGCGTCAGAACTGGACGAAAAATTTCTCGAGCAATTTACGGGGTGAGTATCAGGAGGTGTTCAAACGCGTTCACAAAAAATATGCCCAAAAACGACGCAAAAGAGGTGGCTCAAGATGCCACCTCTTTTGACGAATTTACGCGAACCATTCTCACGTGCGCCGCGTCGGCGCATGGGGGTTAGAGAGCCCGGCGGCCTTCCAGCGCGCGGGCCAATGTTATTTCGTCGGCGTACTCCAAATGCCCGCCCACGGGGATCCCGTAGGCCAGCCGTGTGACGTGCACGGAGAAGGGGCGCAGCAGCCGCGCGATGTACAGCGCCGTCGCCTCGCCCTCGGTGTCGGGGTTTGTGGCCATGATGACCTCCTCCACGCCGCCCGCGCTCACCCGCTCGACGAGTTCCGCGATCCGGATGTCGTCCG
>JAIRTA010000139.1 GCA_031255175.1 Oscillospiraceae bacterium
GCCGGAACAGATTGCCGGTCTTGATGACTTTAATCTTTACATTGTCTCCGATGACGATATAATCGCCCTCTTTCACCCCCAATACCAGCATCTCCGCACCTCCCTGTCGCGTTCTCCCAGACTACCACGGAATTGACATTCTGTGGTAATTGGGGCACATGGTGGAATTCAACTTTCGCGCGGAGACGGTTCTCGATCGCGTCTGAGAACCTCCCCACATAGTACATATCGTAAAAAATATGACATAACTTTAGGCCCTCCTGAGAAATTTTATCGGGGCCCTGCCGCATTGCGGCGCGAGGGCGCCGGACAATGGACAATTGACGGTTGGCAATTATCAACTCGCGTCAACTCGCGTCCGGCGGGCGCGTGGGGGGGTACGGGGGCTGCGCGGGGGGTGCGCACCCATGATATCGGGCGGCCCGGGGCTCCGCGTTTGGGCGCGGAGGCGGGCCGCCCGGCGGGCGCTACCACAGAATGTCAATTCCGTGTTGAAAAAAAAGGGAACGTCACGTGACAAGCCCCAGCGCGTCGAGGCGGCGGCGGAATTCCGCGCCGGTGGAGGCCGTGTAGATGCGCGTCGTGTTTACGTTGCTGTGGCCCATCAGGTCGGCGAGTTCCGCGAGGTTCGGCGTCCGGCGGTAGTAGACGCGGGCGAAGAGCCGGCGCAGGTTGTGGGGGAAGACCTTGTCCGGCGCGACGCCGGCCCGGGTGCAGAGGCGCTTCATCTCCGTCCAGATGTTGGAACGGTCCAGCGGAAGCCCCCCCCGCGTGACAAACACCGGGCCGCTGCCCACCCCGTGCGTCCCGGCGTACTGCGAGAGCAGGCGGCAGAGCTGCGTGGGGATTAAAATTGTGCGGGTCTTGCCCTTGAGCCTGATCTCCGCCCGCCCGCGGACGGCGGCGCCCACGGTGATGAAGCGCAGCTCGCTCACGCGGATCCCGGTGGCAAAGAGGGTCTGCATCACGAGCCGGAGACGGGCCTTGCCCAGGCGGTCGGCTGTCTGCAACAGGCGGTCGAGGTCGGGGCGGGTGAGCTCGCGCTCCCGCGCGGCGAAGAGCCGGCGCTGGATGCGAAACAGCTTCACCTTCATCTCGGGCCTGTGCAAAAACTCCGCCAGGCTGTTCATGGCGGCAAGCAGGCCGTTGGCGCCCGCCGCGGTGCGGCCCGCCGCCAGCGCCGCCTTCCAGCCCAGCGCCGCCTCCCGCGTCAGCGGACCCTCCAGCCAGGCGGCCAGCATCCGCGCACCGCGCTCGTACTTCTCCACGGTGGCCGGGCTTTTTTCCGCCCGCAGCAGGTGCGCGGAGAACGCCCGCAGCACTTCGGCGGTCAGGACAATCTCTGTCGGCATGTCGTTCACTCCCTTTTTCTGGCTTTCTTAATTAAGTATTGTACCAAAGTCAGGGAGAATATGCACGACGAACCGCCGAAAACCCGGCGGCCCAGCACGCCGCTTTATGACAAGATTTAGATGACACGGCGCACTTGGCCTCCGGCGACCAAACCACAGGACGGCTTTTTCTCTCCAAGTTTAATTTGGGGTTTTGATTTTTCCCATCCGCCCCGGGGCATGGGAGGGGCACACGCGGACCGCCACTGGACCGGCGCCAGGGCGGTCCGCGTCATATTTTTTTGTCCGCGGGGGAACTTTTTGGGCTCTCCGACGTCTAAACCTCGCAGCCGGCGTCGGCTGTCACTTTTTGTTACCGGTTTGTTGCAACTTGTTCTTGTACTGGAGAGGAAGGGAGTATACAATAGAAAACAGGACATGGAAAACGAAGAACACAGATTTAAAACTGACGTATTTGGAGGGAAATATCGTGTCGGAAAGCGAAAACACCACACGGGCAGGCAGCGCGGAAGCGGGCGCACCGCCTCTGCCGGCGGAGGCGGCGGGGCCCGGAGGGCCGCCCGCGCCCGGGGGGCCGCCGGGGCTTGGAGGCGCCGGAAAGACCGCCCGAAACCGGAGAAAGCGCCGCAAGATCATCAAAAACACCGTCGGCGCCGCCATCGCGCTGTTGGTTCTGGGCGGCATTGCCTACGGTATGTACCGCCTGTTTTTCATCGAGGCGCCCGTCCACTACGCGACGGAATTCATCTACACCGGCATGTTGGAGACCAGTGTCAGCGGCTGGGGCAACATACGGCCCGTCGAGTCCTCCGACATTGCGGTGCAGAGCCGGGGGCGCGTGCTGGAGACCTTCTTTGCCGCCGGCGACATGGTGCAGGAGGGCGACCTGCTGTTTACGATGGACTCGGAGGCGCTTGACGCCGAGATCGCCGAGATCCAAAAGAAGATCGACGGCCTCACCGACGACCTGACGGAGATCCTGGGCGACCGGCAGGAGCTGATGAACAACCTGGAACTGAAGGCGCCCTTCGCCGGGCAGCTCATCGACGCCGAGAACCTGAAGGCGGGGGACACGGTGACCGTGGGCACCAAGGCGGGCACATTGGTCGACAACCGGACCTTTACGCTCTCGCTCTACTTCAGCTACGCCTACGAAGACGTCATCCACACCGGCATGACGGCGCGCGTGTCCGTCCCCGCGTATATGTCGGTGGTCGAGGGCACGGTGGTGCAGATCAACAAAGTGCGGCGCGTGTCGCCGGAGGGCGTCATGACGTTTGAGGTGCTGATCGACGTGCCGAACCCCGGTTCGCTCGCCGACGGCATGGCCGCCGGCGCCTCCCTGCGCGCGGGCGGCGAGGAGATCTTCCCCAGCGAGGCGGGCGAGCTGGCCTACAAGCGCTCCGAGGACCTGATCCTCAAGGCCCCCGGCGTCATCCAAACCGTAAACCTCGTAAACTTCCTCGACTACCGGGCCGGCGAGACGCTGTGCCGCATTGAGTACAAACAGGACAACGCCGAGGCGGACGCCATCGAAAAGCAGATCCAAGACCTCGAAAAAGAGATCGAAACCAAGCGCGAGGGCTACAAAAACCTGCAGGTCACGGCGCCCATCGGGGGCACCGTCATGTACAACAACCTCATCCCGGGGGAAAACGCGGAGCCGGGGCTGGCCGTCATCTCCATCGCGCAGCTCGAGAAGATGATGGTCGAGGCCCAGGTGGACGAGCGGGACGTGGGCAAGGTGCAGCCCGGGATGCCGGTGGAGATCACCGTCTGGGGCCCGAACGGGCAGAGTTCCATGACCGGCACCGTCAAATCGGTCAGTATGCAGGCCGGCACGGACCCGTCCGGCATGATGTCCGGCTACTTCCCCGCCGTCTTTGAGATCGACAACTACGGGGGCGCGCTGATGAGCGGCATGGGCGTCGATTACCGGCTGATCGTCGAACAGAAAATGGACATCCTGGTCGCGCCGGTCATCGCGGTCAAAAACACGGAACAGGGCACCTGCGTCTTTGTCAAAGCCGACGCGCCGCCGGAAAGCGCCCTCACGCTGGAGGGCAACATCGTGCCGCCCGGCTTCTACGCCGTGCCCGTCACCTGCGGCATCGGCAACGAAAACGGCATTGAGATCATCTCCGGCGTCGCGGACGGGGCCGAGGTGTTCACACAGATCACGCCTTACGACGAAAACGACCCGAACGCTTCGGGCGGCAGAGGCGGCGGCATGGTGGTGTCTTATGGCTGAGCCGTTGATCGACGTCCGGGACGTCTATAAGATCTACCACGAGGGCTTCGAAAGCGAGGTGCGGGCGCTGGACGGCGTCAGCTTGCAGATCGCCCGCGGCGAATACGTGGCGATCGTGGGCGCCTCCGGCTCGGGGAAGTCCACCCTCATGAACATACTGGGCTGCCTCGACCAGCCCACCTACGGCGACTACCACCTCGACGGCCTCCTGGTCTCGGACCTGCCGGACCGGAAGCTGGCCCGCATCCGCAACCGGGAGATCGGATTTATCTTTCAGGGGTTCAACCTGTTAAACGGCCTCTCGGCGCTCGAAAACGTCGAACTGCCCCTCGTCTACCAGGGCGTGCGCGGCGAGCGGCGGCGGGCTATGGCCGAAGACGCGCTCCACCGCGTGGGGCTCGAACACCGCATGAAACACAAGCCGGGCGAGATGTCGGGCGGCCAGCAGCAGCGCGTCGCCATTGCCCGGGCCATCGCCGCCAAGCCCGCGATCCTCATGGCCGACGAGCCGACCGGCAACCTGGACTCCCGCACCGGCGAGCACGTCATCTCGATCTTAAACGGGCTGCACCGGGAGGGCGTCACCATCCTGCTCATCACGCACGACAACAACGTGGCGCAGGTGGCCCGCCGGCGCGTCTGGATCGTGGACGGGCACGTCACGCGCGACGAGACCTCAGGCAGCGGAGAGGAGGCGGTCGGGTGAAATTCGCGCAGTCGTTCAAAATGGCCTTCAAATCCATCCTGGCCAAAAAGGGGCGCGCCATCTTGACGATGGTGAGCATCTTCATCGGCGTGGCCGCCGTCATCATCATGGTGTCGCTGCAACAGGCCCAGACCGACTACTGGATGGAATACGTGCGCAACATGGGCACGAACCGCATTCAGGTCTACGCCAGCATGTGGGGCGGCAAGGACTTTACCAAGCAGCTCTACAACTTTTGCCTCGGCATGACGGACCTCGTTGATGGCGTGACGCCGAGCCAGATGCTGTGGGGGGCCAAGGCGCGCTACGGCGCGAAAAACATGGACGCCAACCTCTACTTCGGCTCGGAGCAGTACGGCGTCTGCACAAACTCCACCGTCGAGGCCGGGCGGGACCTCGCCTACATGGACATCGAAAAGATGAACCGGGTGTGCGTCATCGGCTCGGCCGTCAGAGACAGGCTCTTCGACTACCAGGACCCCATCGGCGCGCGCCTCACGATCAACAACCAGAGCTTCACGGTGGTTGGCGTGTACAAGCAAAAATTCGACGGCTCCGAATATTCCGAAGACAACATCATCCTCGTGCCCTACTCGCAAAACCGGCTGCTGGCGCGAGATACGCGCACGGAGCAGTTTATCGTCAAAGCCAAAGACGCCTCCTCCACCGACAAGGCCGTCGACCGGCTCAAGATCTACCTCATGGCCATGTACCGCGACAGGCCCTACGCCGGGTATGACGTCTACAGCGTCAACCAGTCCATCGAGGCGGGCAACGAGCAGGAGCGGCAGAACATGCTGATGTTCGGCGGCATCGCGGCCATCTCGCTGCTGGTCGGCGGCATCGGCATCATGAACATCATGCTGGTCACCGTGACCGAGCGCACCCGGGAGATCGGCGTGCGCAAAGCCATCGGCGCCGAGCGGCGGAGCATCATCGCGCAGTTTCTCATCGAGTCGTCCCTGGTGTCGGCGCTGGGCGGGGCGCTGGGCGTGGTCCTGGGCATCCTGGGCACCCTCGTCTGGATCAAGATCAGCCAAGACAAGGTCTTTTACCCCTCGCCGTTCATCATACTGCTGGCCTTCGGCGTCTCCGTGGTTCTCGGCGCCGTCTTCGGCCTCTACCCCGCCGCCAAAGCCTCCCGCCTCCAACCCGTAGACGCCCTGCGAAACGAAGGCTGACCTGCCGGCGCACTCGATGATTTATAATTTTTGGAATTCCTCACCCCGCAACACGTGTTATCCCTGCTTGAAAACACAAATTCATCCTCTTTTGTAAAGAAATTTACTCCCATAATAGGTGTTTTCACTGTTTGAAAACACGAATCCATCCCTTTTTGTAAAGAAAATTACTCCCATAATAGGTGAGCGGCAGGAGAGCGAGGATGACGAAGCCCCGGAAGGAGGAGATGATCACGCCGCGGCCCGGTTGGTTGAGGAGGGCGTCGAGACCCAGCAAGACGCTGATCTCCCGGTCGAACCGCGCGATCAGCAGCGTGAGAACGGCGGGCGGGAGCAAACTCTTCCAACGGCCGACCGCGTGCATACCTCCGCCGAGCGACCCGCCCAGCGCGCCGGTGATCAGCGTCCCAAACAGCGCGGGCAGCACATTGGCCGAGACGGTCTTCACCGCGGGCTGTGTCAAAATGACCTGCAACGGCGCGAACACCGCCATACAGACCACCACAAGCCCCATGACAAGGAGAGACGCCACGCTGACCGCCAGGGTGGCGATCACGTCGGCCTCCTCGGTGCCGGCCACCGCGTCCGCCTGCCTCAGCGCGTTTTCGGCCGCCGGCAGCTTGATGTTGATGATCTCCCCCGTGATGAACGAGAGATAGACGGAGCTGCCCAAAATGGGCGTATAGTAGAGGATCTCAAAGAGCCCCGAGGGGACGAAGATCACCAGCAGGGGCAGCGCGGTCTGAAAGATCTGCCCGAGTGTGGGCAGGCAGTGAAACCGGAGCCCCAGCAGCGTGGGGATGCCCAGCATGATCAACAGGGCGCCCACCGTCCCCCAGCGCCCCAGCCCGTGCATGGCCCGCAAATGCCGCGTACTCATGGCAGCCACTCGGCCCACAGCAGCGACGACGCCATAGCCGCCAGCATACAGAGGGCGGGCGTAAACTCCGAAAACCGGGCGAAGCGGCCGCGCCGGCTCCACCGGTCCAGCGCCACAGACAGCCCCGCGCTGGTGAGCAGCGTCATCAGGGGCACGGAGAGGCTGAGCAGGAGCGGAACCGTCATGACGAGGAAGATCGTGGCGACGAACGTGCCGGTGCCCAGGGCGCCCCCGCGCGGGTCGCGCCGCCGCAGGTTCAGCGTACCCTGCTGGACGCGCGGCGCGAACAGGGCGGCGCAGACCAGGCCGCCCAGGCTCCCGATCGTCATGACGTACATGACGAGGACAAACGTCTCCGCCGGCGCGCCGGCCGCCGACGCGGCGCCGCTCGTCTCGAGCGCTATCTGGGCGGCCATCAGTTCATACACCGTGTTGCCGACGATCGACAGCCGCCACCAGGTGAGCGGAACCCCCAGCAGCGGAGACAGGCTGAAAAACCCCGTCACCACAGCGACGGCGGGGAGCATCGCACACGAGAGCGCGCCCTTGACAACGCGCCAAAGCTGCGCCCGCGTATACCCGATGCGCAGCGCGCGCCGCCAGGCCCGGCTGAGAGACAGCACGATGAGAACGGCGATGTAAACGACGCCGACCGCCGTCAGCAGATATGTCAATGCGTGCCCGGCAAGTGCAAAATAACTCACACTCTCACCTCCGCCACCGCGTCGGCCCCGGCATAATTGATGAGCCGCATGTCCGCCGCGATGCGCACGGCGTCCGCCCTGTTGACGGCGCCCAATTTGTTGTATATACTTTTGATGATCCCCTTCACCGTGTTGTCCGAGAGGCTGGCGGCGGCGGCGATCTCCACCCGCGTGAGGCCCCGCGCCAGGTTGTTCAGCACCTCCCGCTCGCGGTGGGACAGCCTCCCGCCCAAAGCGCTCTCCTCGTCCGGCGCGCCGTAGGACTTTATAAAAAACGTAAGTTTTTTGGCATAGGCGGAGGCCTTGCGCCGCATGTCCTCCAGCCAGGGGCGCTCGAGGGGACAGGCATCGTCCTCCAGCGCGGCGCCGGCCAGGGTTCTCATGTCCCGCCCCATCTCGACAAACGGCATGTCGAGATCTTCGCACCGGGCAATCTCGCGGGCCTCCCCGAGCGCGCGCAGCGCGCCCGGCCTGTCCCCCGTGCGGTAGAGGCAGACGGCCCGCAGCACGGCGACTTCCAATTTGCCGATCAAAAAATCCTCCACCCCACGCAGCGCCTCGCGGTTTTCGAGAAAGGCCAAGACAAGATGATACCGTTTTTCCGCCATGTGGTACTTGGCCCGCACGATGTTTTCGAGCCCGTAGAGCAGTGAGTTTAAGTCGCTCTTCGCAAAATCGTTTTTCAGCCAGACGGCCATGTCGTCCGGGCGGTTGATCTGCGCGAAGAACCAGCCCGACACAATGTCGCACAGCGTGCCGCTGTCTAAAAACTCCGGGTGGCCGCGCAGCGCCTCGAGCCGGGCCAGCAGATGGCGGGTCTTTTGCGCGTCCCCCGCGTGGAGGGCAATGCGGATCAAAAAAAACAGCCCCCGGGTCTCCACCTGAAACTGCTCCCGCTCCCGCGCCTGGTCCACAGCCCTGTGAGAGAGGCGCTCGGCGTTTTTCAGATCGTTTTTGAAGTAGGCGGTTTCGGCGGCGGCCAGCGCCTCTGTCCCGTACAACATGCCTTTTTTCGCCTTTGTGACGTAGTGCGCGTAGCGGGCGTAGATCGCGTTGATGCGCGCGAGACTGCCCCGTTCGACGGGGTACGCGACCCGGTTTACGTAAGAACTGATGATCGTCCGTTCGGTGGGCCCCCTGGTCATGCCGCCGCTGAGCTGAAAGTACCGGTAGCCCATCTCGCAGTGGTAGGAATGGTCCCGCATGTTCGTATATTGGGCCGTAAACAGCCCGATGTAGCCGAGTTGCAGGTGGCACTCCGAAAGCAGCCAGCAGTGTGTCCGCGTGGGCGGCAGCGACTCGTAACGGCGGATGAGTTCATGGGCCTCCTCGGCCGCCTCGTCGAAGCGCGAGAGACTCTGGAGCGTCTTGTTTTTGATGATATACAGCTCCACATGGTCGCGGTAGGCGTGTTTGGGGATCTTTCCCAGCAGCGTGAGCAGATATTCGGCGTCCCGCCGCGGCGTCATCCGCGTCATCGGGTAGGCGGTCTCGGCCACGCCCCGGTAGTCGCCCGCCTTCTCGTAGTAGGTGACGGCGTCGATGGCGTAGCCGTTGCCGGCGCACCAGCGCGCGGCCTTGGCGTAGACGGCCCGCCGCTCCTTCGGCGTGAGCCGGTCTTGCTTTTGGCGCAAAAACTCGAGAAAGAGATGATGGATCCGGTAGGCGTCCGTGTGGCTGTCGTACCGGATGAGGAAGCGCATCCGGCCGATCTGCGCCGGCAGCGGCCCGTCCGGCGCCATCGTCCGCAGCATCTCCATCGGCAGGGATTCGAGCAGCGAGAGCCCGATGAGAAAGCGCTGCAACGGCTCCGGCGCCACCGAAAAGATCTCCGCCTCGATCAGCTTAAAGAGGTTCAGCCGCATGGCGGACAGCGCGTACGTCTCCCCCGCCGGGCCGTTTTTGAGCGCGAGCGCGAGCAGGCTGACGGCAAAGGCCCACCCCCCGGTGGCCGCGTAGGCGCCGGCGGCGGCCTGCGGAGAGAGCGTGACGCCCAGCATATGAAAATACCGCAGCATCTCCTCCTCCCGAAAGCGCAGGTCCTCCTCGCCGATCTGAAACAACCGCCCGCGCGCCATAGGACTGATCAGGTTGATGTCCGGTTCGCTGCGCGAGATCAATATGACGGAGACGTTCCGAAACGGCGCGGCGGCGGCCTCCACAAACCGCAAAATCGACGGTTCCTCGATCAGATGAAAATCGTCGAAGACAATGACGTGCCGCGCCTCAGGCCACGCCCCGGGCAGCGCCCGGTACTGCGCCAGCTGCGCCCTCGTCTCGGGGAACCCGATGGCCTTCATCCGGGCCTCAAAGTCCCGGTCGTACCCCGCGAAGGCGCGGGTGAACGTGTCCCAAAACCGCCCGGACAGATTGTCCGCCTCGGAGAGCGGCAGCCAGAACGTCACCGCCTCGCAGGTGCGCAAAAACGAGTCCACCGCCTGCGTCTTGCCAAACCCCGGGCCGGCCACCACCGTGACCAGCTCACTCTCTATGGCCCGGCGCATCAGGCCGTGGATATGCGGGCGCTCCAAATAGGCCCGCCGACCGGACATAAATGCCGTGCTACGGGAAAAAAACGAACCTTGCATGGCCAGCCCCTCCCTTTCCTGTTTTCCTCTCACACGGCGGCCGGCGCACAGGGGGGACACGGCGCGGACAGAGAGAATTACACCGCGTGCCGGTGTATGCGGCAACCTCTCTTCCGGCGGTCTTCTGCGGCCTCTGCCCGTGAGTTAACACACATCATATCGGACGCTGCGGCGCGATTGCAATCCACAAATACCGAAAATTGTCAGATAACTGACGGTGGGTGTAAAAATGTTAGATAACTCCAAATCTGGTAATTTCAGGAAAGAAGATCTGCGTATTGTCAAGACGAACAAGACGCTGGTCCGGGCGTTGCTGTCGCTGCTGAAGCGCCGGAATTTTAACAAGATTACGGTGTATGACCTGTGCAACGAGGCCCTTGTGAGCCGGACGACGTTTTACGTGCATTTCAACGACAAGTACGATCTGCTTCAGTATTGTTTGGAGGACATCAAAAAGCAGCTTGTACAGATGGCGCCCGAGGAGCGGGCGGCGGCCATCACGCAGTAT
Organism: Oscillospiraceae bacterium; assembly: GCA_031255175.1. Classification (GTDB taxonomy): domain Bacteria; phylum Bacillota; class Clostridia; order Oscillospirales; family UBA929; genus JAIRTA01. The sequence goes on from JAIRTA010000139.1 coordinate 10,171, forward strand.
CTGCACAACCATCGGAGCGCGGTGTCCAACCTGTTAAACGGCGCGAACGCCGAGCTGCGCGCCATGCTGACCGAGTTTTTGTCGGGGCTTGCGGCGGAGGCCTTTCCGGCGGCGGCGGGCGGAGACGACACGCCGCACCGGGGCAACCTCTCCCTGTTTTGCGGCGGCGGGCTTTTGAGCCTGCTGCTGTGGCTGGTAAACAAGAACTTCCCCCCCGGCAGCGAGACGCTGGTGACGTATCTTTGCGAGATGCTGCGGGCACTGTATCGTTGGGACGCCGGGCTGTCTGCGCCCGAGCGCCGCGCGGGCGACGGGTGACGCTTCTCCGGCCCCGCCGAAAGCGAGAGGAGTTCCCTTTGCTTCCGCCACGGAACGCAGCCGTTTGGACGGACGCCGCGAAAGACGCCCGCCCGCCAGAACTGTGAGGGGGATTTGTGTGCGACAGACAGAAACATCCGAACCCGGACCCGAAAGTGTGCTGAGCGCGATGCTCCAGGAGACCTGCGCGCACCTCGGCAACCCGGTCGTCCTGATCGATACAAGCTACAACCTGCTCGCCGCCACCGCCAACACCGTCCGCGACGACCCGCTGTGGAACGAACTCACGCAGCTCGGGCATTTTTCTCACGAGACGGTGGATTTCTTTTCCCGGGAAAACTTCATCCGGGCTTTTGCGGAAAACGCCGTGGTGGTGCCCATGATAAGCGCCTCGCTGCCCTACGACCGGGCGGCCGGTAAGATCTTCGACGAAAACGGCATCCAACTGGGCTGCATCGTCGTGGTCGCCTGCTACCGGCCCTTTGAGGAGGGGGATTGGGCCCGCATCGAGGCGGCCTGCGAATGCCTCTCGGAATTGCTCCGCGGCTGGCCGGGCCTCATCACCGAGTGCGTGTTCAGCGTGGGGCCGCTCGGCGCCCTGCTCGCGGATGAGGAGGACGGCCCGGGTCCCGGCCGGGACGCGCTGCGGGACCTCTACGAGGGGCTCGCACCGTATCTGTTCCTGCTCGTCGCGGACATCTCCCGCTACGAGCCCACGTTTTCTCACCTCGCGTACTTCAGAGATCTCTTCATGCGCCTCCAGCGCACGTGCAAGTGCGACACCCACCTAAATAACCTCGTGATCTTGATAGGGGCGGACCGGCCGCTGTTCAGCATCCGGCGCGATCTGCCGGCCCTGGCGCCGTTTTTTGAGAAATACAACATCTGCGCGGGCGTGAGCGAGGGGTTTCAAAATCTCCTGGAAGCGCGTGACCATTACCGGCAGGCGCTCGCCGCCCTGAACCACGGGATGAATCAAAACGGCGGCGAGCATATCTTCCTCTACGACGACTTCCGGATGGACCATTTTTTAGACATGTGCAAAGACGCCGTCGATACCGGCATCTTGATTCATCCGCTCATCCCCCTGCTCCGGGACCACGACGCCGAGCACGGCACCCAGTTTTTCGAGACGCTTCGCTGCCATATATTCAGCGGGCTGGACGCGCAGCGGGCGGCGCTCCTGGCCGGAACAGACCCCGCCACACTGCGCGGCCGGCTGCGGACGCTGGAAAAAACCTTCCAGGTCGATTGGAACAACGCCCACACCCTATTCGCGCTGACGCTTTCTTGTAAAATATTGGAATTCTCTTGACCCATTGCACCCACATCCATCCGACCACGCGGCCGGACGTAGGGGCGGCGCACATCCGCAACCTGCGCCCGTGGGGGCGGGGCAAAATTGTCAATTTTTCATCTGCGTGGGGCGGGCGGGAGGGCGCGTCCCACGCAGACATCCAAATTTCTTAAGGCGGTGCATTGTTGTGAAACGAATCTTTTCTCTCTTCCTGGCGCTGACGCTGTGCGCGGCGCTGTCTCTGCCGGCCGGCGCCGTGTTCCCCGACACCCCCGACCCCGACGTACACGCCGCGGCCGCGCTGCTGCAAAACCTGGGCGTCGTGGCCGGCTACAACGACGGCGGTTTTCACCCGAACGACACGCTGACCCGCGCGCAGTTTTGCAAGATGGCAATGCTGCTCTCCGGCCCGGACGACGCCGCCGCCCACACGGGGTATACGATCTTCCCCGACGTGAAGGCGGACCACTGGGCGCGCGGCTATATAAACGCCGCGGTGCGCACGCGGAAGATCATCTCGGGGTTCCCGGACGGGACGTTCCGGCCCGACGTGCCCGTCAGCTTCCCGCAGGCCGTCACGATCCTCGTGCGTCTGCTCGGGTACGGAGATGAGGACGTGGGCCTCGACTGGCCGAGCAGCTACCTCGACAAGGCGGCCCTGCTGGGGCTGACCCGGGGCCTGCCCGCCGGGCGCGACGAGATCGACCGCGGCCTCGGCGCGCGGCTCTTCTCCAACACCCTCTTCGCGCAAGACAAAGACGGCAACCCCTTCGGCGCGCGTCTCGGTCTCACCGAGCACAAAGACGTCGTCATACTGAAAGCCGACACGCCGGCGCCCGACGGGTCCGCGTCGCTGGGGCTGCTCCTGCTGGAGTCCGACCTCAGCACGTCGATGTTCGTACCCGCCCGCGCCGCGACCGGGCTCACCGCCGGCACAAAGGGCACGCTTCTCGTAGACGGGGACGAACACTTCCTTCGCTTTACGCCGGCGGAACAGCGCGTCACGGCGCTGGCGGCACAGCGGATCACGGCGCTCGCCGTGACGGGGGCGGAGGGAGAGACGGTGAGCGGCATCGGCTCCGACACCCCCGTTTACGACGGCGAGACGCTCTCGACCTGGGGCAAGGTGTGGGTCGATCTCCCCACCGGCGCGCGGCTGCGGTTCTTCTTCGCGGCCGGGGGCGCGGTGGAATACGTCTTCTGGGACGGCGCGCCGAACCAGACCTCGGCCCGGGTGCTGTCGTTTGAGCCGCCGGCCGGGCAGAACCCGCTGCCGTCGCTGGGCCTGCCGGCCGACGCCGCGGTGTACAAAAACGGTATCGCGGCCTCTTGGGCCGACCTGCGCCGCTGGGACGTGCTGACATACGGCAGCGGCGCCGCGGTGACGGCCTCCAGCTTTCGGATCACCGCCCTGTACGAGGGCGGCGCGCCGAACCTGGAATCGCCCGAAACGGTGACGACGCTGGGCGGGCAGCAATTTCCGATCCTGCCGGAGGCGTCCGTCAAGCTGGGGACATACGCGCTGAACGCGCCCGTCACCTTTCTCTTCACACATGACCGCCGCGTGGCCGACGTGCAGCCGGTCTCGGCGCTGAACGCCCGGCAGCCGGGGGTCATGACCGGCGAGGACACCGTGACGCTCTGGAACGGCGTCACGGTGAGGGGACGCGACACCAACGCGTCCGTCGGGCCGGGAGAGATCGTGGAGCTCAACATGACCATTCCGGGGACGCTCTCGCTGTCACCCCTCATCCAGACCGGCGGAGCCGTGCCGGTTCAGCCCGCGGCGGGGACGGCGGGAACGGCCCCGCTCGCGGCCCACGTCCTTTTTTTTGACCGTTGCGCCCCGCAGGGGATCGCGGCCTCGGTGCCGGCCGCCCGGCTGCCCGAGAACATCCCCGCGTCGAAGGTCCTCTACGTCCGGCGCGACGCGGCCGGGCGGGTGGAACTCGTTGTGCTGAACAACGTCACGGGGGACGGCCTCGCGTACGGATTTCTCACCTATACGGAGGGGCACAACGCCTCGGGGCTGGACGACGTATATGTCCCCTCTGTGGTCGAAGTGACCGGACCGGACGGCGCGCGCACCTTCACGGCGCCCGTCGGCTTCTCCCACCCGTCCGACGGGACGCCGGTGGGCGTGAAGGCCCGGGCGGGCGGCGATGTGACGGAGATCCGCGCGCTGACGCGGGTCACGGGAATCCGCCGGGCCGACTTCTCGGGCGGCCGGCTCCTCGTCTCGGGCGTCTCCCTGCCGCTGCCGGACGACATGAAGGTCTACGTCCGGAGCACAAAGACCTATGTGACCATCCAGGAGGCGCGGGTGCTGTCAAACGACTTTGAGGTCTACCTCGACGCCCCGGTCGCCGAAGGCGGCCAAGCGCGCGTCCTCGTGGTCCACGCATAACCCGCTTTGGCAGACTGCGTGAAAATTTGTATTCTCATTTGGGAGCACAATATATAGTATGTTTTTGTGAGAACATACTATATATTGTATATTGTGATAAAAGCCTCAAAGTAGTTATCACAGTCTTCCCAGTCCGCCGCAAAGAAAAACGGGCGGGGTTTTGGGCGGGCGCACCATAAAAAACATAATTCCCCCGACACAAAGGACTTTTGCTTTATGGACGATATGCACATCCCCGATCTTGCTTATGAGAAAGTGGAACGGGGCTACGCGGATCAATGGGAGCTCATGAAGGATTTTCTCTCCCTGCTCGATTACCGCCTGTACCTGTACTACAAGTATCACCAATGGCTTGGGCCGAGCAGCGAACTGCGCAATATGCTCGGCGTCGTCGTCAGCCGCGAGGAATTTGAACACAAGCTGTCGCTGGCCGCGCAAACCGGTCTGCTCGCGCGCGCGAACGAGGCGGAGCGGGAGCGCGTTTTGCTGGGCGAAACCATGTTCCGCCTAAGGCTGGAGGCCACCGGCGATTCCGTTTATCTGCTCGGTCTGCTGCGGCGCTTCGGTCTCGACGATTTTATGTCAAGGTGCGTGATGCTCTCTTACGCGGCGCTGCTTGACGGCAAGTACGAGCGGCTGGTCGCGTATTTGCAGGACGACATC
>JAIRTA010000153.1 GCA_031255175.1 Oscillospiraceae bacterium
GCCGGTGTGTATACGCCGCTCTGTTCATAGAAGGTTGGGTGATACCTTTGGACTACCGCTCGGAGGCTTCGCCGTTGCTGCGTGAGTTTCTGACTTACCACGAAACCATACGGGGCCACGCCCGCCGGACGACCGACGAATACTTTCTCGATCTCCGGTCTTTTTTTCGTTTCCTCAAAACGCTGCGCGGCCTTGCGCCGCCTGATGCCGATTTCGACAGCATTCCCATCGACGATGTGGACCTGCCACTCGCGGCCTCCGTCACGCTCGGCGACGTCTACGCGTACATGTCCTACCTGGCGCGCGACAGGGCAACGCAGCCCAACAGCCCGCGCACCGGCTACGGTCTGGGGGCTCCGGCCCGGGCCCGCAAAGCGGCCGCTCTCCGCTCCTTTTATAAATACCTGACCGTCAAGGCGCATTTGCTGGCCGAAAATCCCGTGCAGGACCTGGACGCCCCCAAACTGCGCAAAAGCCTGCCGCGCTATCTCTCACTCGAGGAGTGCGAGGCGCTGTTGTCCGCCGTCGCGGGCCCGTACCGCGAGCGGGACTACTGTATGCTCGTCCTCTTTTTGCATTGCGGCCTGCGGATCTCGGAACTGGCCGGGCTGAACCTCTCCGACGCGCGCGGCGATACGCTTCGCGTCGTGGGCAAGGGCAATAAGGAGCGCCTTTTATACTTAAACGACGCCTGTCTGAACGCCCTGGCCCGCTGGCGGGCCGTGCGGGTCAACTGGCCCTCGCTCGACAAAAACGCGCTTTTTGTCTCGCGCAACCGCCGCCGACTGAGCGTGAAAACCATCCATCTCACGGTCAAAAAGCATCTGGCCGCCGCCGGCCTCGACAGCACGCTCTACTCCTCGCACAAACTTAGGCACACGGCGGCCACGCTCATGCTGCAAAACGGCGTGGACGTTCGTACCCTGCAGGAACTGCTGGGGCACGAACATCTCAACACCACGCAGATTTATACGCACGTCGAGGGCGCGGAACTGCGGGCGGCCGCGCGGGCGCACCCGCTCAACCGCCCGCGGCCGGACGACGCGACATAACGCCCGCCCCCGGCGGGCTCGAGGAGGACACGCTCATGGACACTTTCCGGCTGGGCCGCACCGGCCTTCAGGTCAGCCGCAGCGGGTTTGGCGCCATCCCCATCCAGCGCCTCTCCTTTGACGACGCGGCTGTTTTGCTGCGCCGCGCCTATGAGGGCGGCATCAACTTTTTCGACACGGCGCGCGCCTACGGAGACAGCGAGGAGAAGATCGCCTACGCGCTCTCCGACGTGCGCGCCCATATCATTTTGGCTTCCAAAACTATGGCCGAGACGCCCGACGGTTTTCAGTCCGATCTGGAGACCAGTCTGCGCAACCTGAAGACCGACCACATCGACATCTACCAGTTCCACAACCCCGCCTTCCTGCCGGATGCGGATCATCCTCTCTACCGGGCCGCTCTGCGCGCGCGCCGCGAAGGTAAGATCCGCTTCATCTCCGTCACAAACCACCGTCTGGACCTGGCCATCCAAATGGTGCGTTCCGGGCTGTTCGATACGATGCAGTTCCCACTGTCCGCGCTCTCCAGCGCGGAGGACCTGGCGCTCGTCGAACTCTGCCGTGCCCACGATGTGGGTCTCATTGTCATGAAGGCCATGTCGGGCGGTTTGATCACGGACCCCACCGCCACTTTCGCGTTGCTGCGCAGCTTGGGTGACGTGGTGCCGATCTGGGGTCTGCAGCACCTGTGGGAACTCGAACAGTTCCTGGCGCTGGAGGCGGACCCGCCCGCGCTCACCCCGGCGCTGCGCACGGCGATTGAGCGGGACAAACAGGCGCTGGCCGGCGCGTTTTGCCGCGCCTGCGGCTACTGCATGCCCACCTGCCCGGCCGGCATCCAGATCAGCACGGCCGCCCGCATGAGCCTGTTGCTGCGCCGGATGAACCCCGCTCACTTCGTCACGCCGGAGATGCGGGCTCTCATGGAGGCCGCCGCCCGCTGCACCGACTGCGGTCTTTGCAAGGCCCACTGCCCCTATGGGTTAGATACCCCCGCCCTGCTCCGCCGTGAGCACGCGCTGTACCGGGCGTACTTGGCCGAGCAGGACGCGACGCGCCCGTGAGTGAACTTTTTACCGATGCCGGGGGATCAACAGCATCTGTCCGACCGCGAGGGACGTCTCTCCTTCTATGCAGTTGGCCTGTGCGATGTCCTCCATTGTCGTGTCGTGGGTCTTCGCAATCTGCCACAGGGTCTCCCCGCCGCGAACGCGCCGCAGCACCACCGAGGGCCGGCCGGCGTGGTCTTTGACCGCCTCCCGGTCGACGTCGACGGCGGCAAGAGCCGTGAGCGGCTCGACGGTCGAAAGCGCGACGGTGAAATCCACGGGGAACCGGACTTCCACGCCGTCGTGCGTGCCGGTGGCCAGCACGTCCCCCCCCACATGGGCCTGCGCCGCACACAGGGCGTCGGCGGGCGCCTCCAACACACAAGTTACGGGGCTCTGCCACGAGAGCGCGTGAAACTGCCTGTTGTCCGCCAAGTAGACGACGTTCACGGCGGCCTGCGCGGTGAGCGTCAGTTGATTCCCCTCCCGCTGCTGCGTAACGGGGCCGAGCGTCACGCGCGCGTCCGCCACCGAGCCGACCGGGCGGTTTGTTTCGTTGCTCTCACGCACGGTCTGCCGACGCACCGACCGGTCCAGCAGCCGCCCCGCCTGATAGACGCGAAATTCCGGCAACAGGCCGTAATCGGTCGAATACATATCCACCACGGTCTCTATGTCGCACGGGGACATGCCGACGGCCTGGGCGTCCATCTGCAAAGTCACTCCGAGGAGCCGGCTCTCGCCGGAAAGGCCGGCGCGCAGGTCGATCTCCAGCCCGGCCAGTTGCAGGTCCACCGCGCAGTCGCACGTCTCTTCGCCGGCCCCCCACTCGATGATCTGGGAAAACGGTATCTCCTGTTCCAGCAGGGCAATGTCGTCGGCGGGGTCCGTGCCGCTGGGCGGGCCCGCGTAGAGGATGTGCAAAAAGGCGGCGCCTTTGAGCACCAATTTATTTCCGACGGGTTTGGCCTCCTGGGTGTGCAGCCGCACGTCGGTTCTCAGAATTTCAAACACCGGCGGCCGGCTGCCCGGCACCTCCCACTCGTCCGTCACCGCAAACGTCTTCTCGTTCACGGTCACCGGCAGGTAGGCGCTCCCGATCTCCCGGTGCGTGTGGATGCCGTACAGCGCGGCCTCCTCCACTTCCTGGCAGATCTCCCAGCGCGCCGCGCGGTAGACGGTGACGTCGAGCCGGACGCTCACCTTCACTTGCACCTTGCGGGGGTTTATTGGGTATGTCTCGGCCGACAGCACCGTTGCGCGCGCAATGGCCCTGTCTCCCGGGCCGATGTCCCGCCCTTCAAACAAGTGGGAAAACGGCAGGGCCACATCGACTTTTTTCAGCCCCTGTTCCCCCTCCGGCACATAGAGCACGCCGGCCTTCACCACGCCAAAGATCTCGGCCTGCCCCTCCCTGAGACTCTTCTCCTTCACGACGGCAAGCCCCGAGGTGTCCAGTACGCGCGCGATGTCCGGAAACATGTCCGGCACAATGATCTCGGCCGATTCCTCCCGGAGCGCGTCGCTCTCCAAAATCGGTTCAAAAAAATGAATGGTGCGCATCTTCAGCTCCATGGCGGCGGTCCATCCCTTTCCCCGGCACAAGGCCATGTGAAATTTTCGGCGTCTTACGGGCCTGTTTCGTTACGAGTATATGACCCCGGGCGCGGCCTCATGCGAAATTTTTCTTGTCTTCTCCGGGCACTCGCGGTAAAATGTTGGCAAAACCAAAAGAGGAGGGTACCTATGAGTACATTTGTCTTGACGGAAGAAATCTGTGAGACTTTGGCGCAAACAGCCAAAGACGCCTCACGCTCGCTCGGCGTGGGCGTCACTCTCTCCGTGGTCGATGAAAACGGCAATCTCCGCCTGTTGCAGCGCTTCGGCGACGCGATTTTGCCCAGCATTGAGATCTCGCAGAACAAGGCCTACACCGCCGCGGTGCTGCGTCAGCCGACGGCCGAGTTCGGCCAGATCGCCCAAGTGGGCGCCAGCGCGTTCGGCATCAATGTGACCAACAACCGTCTCGTGATCTTCGGCGGCGGTTTCCCGCTGCAAACAGGCGGCCGGACCGTGGGCGGCATCGGTGTCAGCGGCGGCAGCGTACAGGAGGACGAGACCGTGGCCCACGCGGTCCTGCGCGCCTTTGAGGCTCTCACGGCCGACTAAAAAAAGACACGCCGGCATCGCGCGCGGCGCGTCAGAGCCCAAACAGCCACTGAAGCAGGAGCAAAAGCGCGAACCCGGGCAGCCCCAGCACGGCGATGACGGCGGCGTTAAAAAGGTTCAGCCCCAGCGACAGGTTGAGCGCGCCGCCGACGAGATTGAACACCAGCAGCCCGACAAAGCCCAGCGCCGTGTTTAACAGCAGCTTCAGCACCAAGCGGAGCGGGGTTGTGAACAGTTTGAGCGCCGCAACCAACACCACCACGCCAAATAACGCCAACAACACCTGTTGCAGTACGCTCATCGTCTCCCCCTCTTTCGCGCGTCTCTTCCGTTTATCTTCGCGCCTCTAAAATTCCCATAAACAGGCTGTCACCGGCGGCCTGTTTATGGGAATTTTAGGAAACCGGGCGGCGAACGGACCGAAAGACGAGTCCCTGCGGTTCCTCGCACCGCATCTCCCGCGCCAGCCGCAAATAGTAGGCGTACCGCGCTTGCAGGGCGTTGATCTCGTATACGCTGGCCTCCACCAGTTCCGGCGCCCGCGCGTCGTTGAAGTTCAGCCGCGCCTGGCACAGCTCCTGCCGCGTCCGGCGCATGGCCTCCAGCACCTCCCACTGCTCCTGTTTTTCCTGTTCACGCGTTGATCTGTCCCGCTTCGGCTTTAGAAGAGAACCTGTCAACCGCACCCTCACAGCCGTCATCCCCTCTCGTCCGGGCAAACTGCCCGGTATCCGGCTTCGGCCCGCGTCGGACACCGCCGCGCGGGGCGGAAATGTCTCGCCACATCAGTTCTATTCACAGTGTGGACAAATCATGCCCTCTCTATTCAAAATTTTTCCATTTTCCTCGACTATTTTACTTCGGCTATTTCAGGCTCAACTGTTTCGGACCCGGCCGTCTCCATGCGCGGCAGCGCCGCGACCAGCGCCTTGTAGGCCTCCCTGTCGCAGAGCAGGTTGAGGACCTCCAGCAGGGCGTTGGCCGTCATCCGCGCGGGCAGGTCCAGCGCGTTGAGCAGCGCGGCCCGCCGCGCCGCGCTGTGGGGCCGGCCGGAGAGCTCATCCTCCATAAAATCCGCTTTGGTGACGCCGCCGCGGGGCGGCCGGTCCCCGGACTCCGTGGTGGCCCCGGCCCGCCGCAGCGCGCCGAGCAGCACCTCCGGACGCATGCCCTCCACGCCGAGCAGGCCCGCGCGGCCTCCGGTCTTCTTGCGGCGTTCCCGCCCTCTCACATCGGGGATATAGGCGTGCTTGACCCGCCCCTTCGGCAGCAACCCCTTCAAATGGTTGCGGATGACAAAGCCGGCGCCGTCTCCGTCCGTCAAAACGATGAGGCCGCGCTCCTCGGCCAGCCTCATCAGCAGTTTTTTCTTCTCATGGTCTTTGAAAATGGCAAATCCGTCCGTCGTGAGAACCGTGGCGTCCACCACCTGCCGCAAGGCGTTTTTGTCGTATTTCCCCTCCACGACAATCACTTCTCGTATGCGCTCCACAAAGCGACCCAGCCTTTCTTGGCGCCGACCGCGCCGGACGAAAACGGCGGCGAAACCGCGAAAACCGCCACGCCGCGGAAGCAAAGTGCCACGCCGCGTCACGTTGCGTGCGCCCCGGCCCCCTCCTCAGACAGCGCGGCCACCACCCACTCGAGCGCGCGCGCGCGGTCGCGCCCCACGCCGGACTTGAGTTCCAAGTCGACTTGGGCGCACAGGGCCACCGCCCGGCGGCACCACGACAGCGACCGTTCCCGCGCGCTCTGCAGGAGACGCCGGGCCGGATAGTCCGAGCGATAGCCCATCACGCGCATGACCTTCCCCGCGTCAAACCCCCGGGACAGCGCCAGCCGGGCCGCGTACAGCCCCCGCATCTGCCGACCCAGCGCGGCGAGGACCGCAATGGGTTCCTCCCGCATCTGCACCAGCGTCAGAAGAATCTCCATCGCGCGGGCCCACTGCCGGGCGGTGATGGCGTCCGTCATCTGGTACACCACGGCGTCGAGCACCGGCACAGACACCGCGTCGACGTCGGTTTTGCGCACGGTGTCCGATGCGGCAAAGGCCGCGATTTTGTCGATCTCCGACTTGAGGCCGGACATCAGGTCCCCGCACCGGAAGATGAGATATTCACACAGCGCGCGGTCGATCTGCTTGCCGTACGCCCGGAAATGCCGCGTGATCCACGGAATCAAGTCGTGCGGCGCCTGCGGCGCGAACTCCACAAAATGCCCCGCCGCTTTCAGCAGCGTGTGCATGCGGGTGCGGGCGTCCGTCTTCAACTGGAGGGCGTCGTAGATGAAGACAAGACATACGGTGTCCGGCAGATCCTTCAGCAACTGTTCCAACATAGACCGGAGCGCCTCTTCCGACTTGTAGAGATCCAAGTCCCGCACGACGACCAGCTTGCGAGGCGCAAACGCCGGCAGCCCTTCCACCGCCTCTTGCAGACGCTCCGCCACGAGTCCGCGCCCCTCGAAAAATTCGTAGTTGAAGCCCTCAAACCCCGGCATCACCAGCTGTTTTTTCAGTTCCGCCAGGTAGTGCTGCCGCAGATAGCTCTCCTCACCGTAAAACACATACAGCCGGGCCGGCGTCCCTGCCCGCAAATCCTGTTTGAGCCGCGCCAGACCGTCCGTCTTCGCCGCCTTCATACCGATCTCCCCTCTTTCGTCCGCGTCTTCCGCAAAATCAGCCGTCCGGGGGGCCGACACAGACGCGCACGGACCCCCACTCGTCCGTACGGTAGACCTCCGCGCCGTGCGCCGCGAGCCGGTCGAGCGTCTCGGGCGTCGGATGCCCGTAATAGTTACGTCCCACGGAGATAATCGCCGCCTGCGGGGCCGTCTTTTCCAAAAGTTCATTGCAAGTGGAATGCTTCGACCCGTGATGTCCGGCCACCAGCACTTCGACGGAGGGCAGCGACACCGCCCGGAGCAGCGCCCGCTCCGAGGTCGTGTTCAGATCTCCGGTGATCAAAAACTCGAACTCGCCCAAACAGGCGAGGAAGGTGAGCCCCAACTCGTTCTCGCCGCCCCCGACGAGCGGCGGATACACAAGAAGACTCCCCTGCCCCAGCGCGTAGCGCGTCGTCCGGTCGATCTCCGCCACCGCCACGCCGAGTTCAGACGCCGCCCGCAACACCTCTTCGCGCAGATTCGACCCCTCGCCTTCTATGGCGGGCAGCGCCACGCAGGCCACGTCCATCTGCCGCATCAGGTCGACCGCCGCGCCCGCGTGGTCGGCGTGCGTGTGCGTCAGCGCCAGCAGATCGATCCGGCGCCGGCCCATGCCCTTCAGCCTGTCGGACACCCGGCGCGCCACATGGGACACACTGCCGCCGCAGTCCACCACCATCGTGGCGTCGGGCGTGAGCAGCAGGATGCTCTGGCCCTGCCCCACGTCCACCACCTCAATCTGCAACGGGTCGAGCGAAACAGCCGAGAACACCAGCGCGAGCAGCAGCATAAAAACCGCCCCAAGCATCGGCGCCAAGGCCCGGCGCGCCCGGCCGCCCTCTTTGGGCCAGAACGTATACAGCCAAAACAGCACATAGGCAAATATGGCCCAGAGCGCCATGTAGGGGCTGGCCTCCTTGAGGGCGGCAAAGGGCACCCGCGCCAGCAGCCGCACCATCGAGAGAAAGAAGTCGAAAAACGGCGCGGCCACATAGCCGAGCCCCACCGCCAGGGGCATCCAAACCTGCGCGAGCAGCGCCGTCAGCACCCCGGCGAGGAAACACAACGTCACCACCCACAGCAGCAGCAGATTTGACAGCGGGGCGATGAGCGAGAGAGTTCCAAAATATACCATCATGAGCGGCAGCGTGAAGACAAGCGCGGACAGCGACACGGCGACACTGGAGAAGATGTAATGGAAGATCGCCTTCCAAAATCCGGACAGCCACCGGGTGCTCTCATCCCAGGACTGCTGCCAACGCCGGGCAAACAGGATGATCCCCAACACCGAGGCGTAGGAGAGTTGCAACCCCACATCGGCCACGGCGTACGGATTGAACGCCACCAACGCCGCCAGCGACAGAGACAGCGCCGAAAGAGAGTCCCTCTCCTCTCCCTTGCGCCAGGAGAACAGGAAGAACCCCTGCATGATGGCCGCGCGCACCGCCGACGCGGGGAACCCGGCCACCGCGACGAACAAAAAAATCACCGGCACCGCAACAAAGAAGGCATACCGCCGCTTGTGCCCGACGAGCAGCAGCATGAGCCCCATAAGAAACGAGATGTGCAGGCCGGACACGGCGACCACATGGGACAGCCCCGTGTCGGAGAACGCCGCCATCACATCTTCCCCAAGCCCGGTCTTGTCTCCGGTAAAAAGCGCCCGCGCCAAAGCCGCCGCCTCCGGCGGCAGCGCCCGGTTTAACCCGTCGCCCAGCGCCCGCGCCCACACGACGGGCCGGAGCGACCAGGGCACCGCCTCCGGGCGGCGCTGCGTGTACGCGCCCCGTTGCACGACCGAGAGCACCACACCGCGCGGGCGAACGGCGGCCAGCCGGTCCTCCGCGCTCCCCGGCGTCGGCGCCCCGATCTGCGCCTCCATCTCGAGCCGGTCGCCCGGCTTCATGTCCGCCGGCACGTCGTTGAGGTAGAGTGTGGCCTTCCAGTGCCGTCCGCCCGGGCGGAAGATCCGGGCGGTCAGCCGGCTTCCGTACCCCGTCTCCTCCGGGTAAGAGAGCACCTCGGCGGTCACCGTTTCCCGCGCGCCGTCCAGCGGCAGCGCGGGCGCGACAAAGTAGGCGTCATACCCCCAACGCCAGGCAAAACCCACCGCGGCCGACAGACACACCACGGCCGCCGCCAGCGGCAGCCACCCACGCCCGCGCCGGAGCAACGCCAGAACCAGCGCCGGCACCCCCACGGCCAGCGCCGCCAGGGCGGCCGTCCCCCCGCCGCCGAACGGCAGCCAGTAGTGCGCGAGCACCAACGCACCGCTCAGGGCGAGGACCCCCGTAAAAGCCGGCCGGGCAAGAAATTTTTCTCCCAAAGGCGACACGGTCAGCCCGGCGGCCAGGCCAGCGCCCGGCCGGACAACAGATGGAAGTGGAGATGCGGCACCGACTGCCCGGCCAGCGCCCCCACATTGGATACGACGCGGAACCCCTCCTCGAGCTCATACTCCTTGGCCAACCGCGCGATGACGGCAAAGATGTGCCCCACCAGGTCTCCGTCCCTCTCGGTGAGCGCCGCCGCCGATGGGATATGGGGTTTGGGGATCAGCAAAATATGCACCGGCGCCGCCGGCGCGATGTCATGAAACGCCATCACCAGGTCGTCCTCGTAGACTGTCTTGGCGGGAATCTCCCCGGCCGCGATGCTGCAGAACAGGCAATCCATCGTACGCTTCCCTTCCTATGTTTAGATTGGGCATCTCGCGGCTTCGCGCGGGACGGCCCTGCAACAGTATATCACACCGCACGGACCGCTGTCATCATGGCGGAGACCGTGCGCGCGGGAATTTTTGAAAAAGCGCCGTTTTACACGCCGGCCACGCGCTGTACAGGCTTGACAGGGGCGGCTTTTTTTGGTAAGATGACGTCAAGCGGTTCACGTCGCGTCACAGCCCCGGCCGTTGCCGGACGCGCTTTCGACGCCGCGAACCGTCAAATCACTCATGACGGGAGTTGGAAGGATGCGCCACGTTTCTTGCTGAACACGGACACCCGCCGGACGGACATTCCGTCCCGGTTCGCGGCGTCCCGGCAAGAAAGCGTGCGCCTTTTGCTTCCGGCTTTTTTGTGCCCTCCGCCTTCCGGCGGGTGAGGGCAACGGGCTTTTGGGATGCGGGCGCTCGCCCGCATCTTTTTTTGTCTGTCCCACACCAAACAAACAGGATCGCAAAGGAGGGCGCCGCATGTCGGCTATACAGGTCTCCGGCTTAACTTTTTCTTACGACGGCAGTTCCCAAACGGTCTTCGACGACGTCAGCTTCCGGTTTGACACAACCTGGCGCCTCGGCCTGATCGGACGCAACGGGCGCGGAAAAACAACCCTTCTGCGCCTGCTCGCGGGGCAATACGCATACCGCGGACAGATCTTGTCCCCCGTGCGTTTTGATTGCTTTCCGCCCGATGTGGGCGACCGCCGCCGGCCGGCGCGCGACGTCGCGGCGCGCTTCGTCCCCCCGGACGAGGCCTGGCGGCTGTCCCGCGAGCTCTCTCTGCTCGCGCTGGACGAGGCGGCGCTCGACCGGCCGTTCGACACCCTCTCCCCGGGCGAACAGACCAAACTCCTGCTGGCCGCGCTGTTTTTGCGCGAGGGGCACTTTCCGCTGATCGACGAGCCGACCAACCACCTCGACCTGCACGCGCGCGCGCTGGTCGGCCGCTATCTGCGGCAAAAGGAGGGGTTTGTCCTTGTCTCACACGACCGCGCGTTTCTGGACGCCTGCGTCGACCACATCCTCGCCCTCAACCGGACCGGTTTTGAGGTGCAGGACGGCAATTTTTCCACCTGGCAGCAAAACAGGGCGCGGCAAGATGCCTTTGAACGCGCCGAAAACGACCGCCTGAAAAAAGAGATGAAACGCCTCACCGAGGCCTCCCGGCGGACGGCCGGATGGGCCGACCGGGTGGAAGCGAGTAAAATCGGCAGCCACGCGGCGGACCGGGGGCACATCGGGCGTCAGTCCGCCAAAATGATGAAGCGCGCCAAAGCCACGCAGCACCGCCGGGAGGCCGCGGCCGCGGAGAAGGCCCAGCTGCTGCGCGACCTCGAATCGTCGGCGCCGCTGGCCCTGCACCCGCTCACCCACCACGCGCCGCGCCTTCTGGAGTCCGACGCGCTCTGTATCCGCTACGGGGACAGCGTTGTCTGCCAAAATGTCCGCTTCACACTGCGGCCGGGCCGGCGTCTGGCGGTCATCGGCGGCAACGGAAGCGGAAAATCCAGCCTCCTCAAGCTGATCATGGGCGAGGACATCCCCCACACGGGGCAGCTCACGCGGGCAAGCGGGCTGCGGCTCTCCTATGTGCCGCAGGACACCTCATCTCTCCGGGGCAACCTGCGGGCTTACGCGTGGGACGGCGGCCTGGATGAGACATTGTTTTTGACGCTGCTGCGCAAGCTGGATTTCGCCCGCGCGCAGTTTGACGAGGAGATGCAGCACTACAGCGAGGGGCAGAAGAAAAAGGTTCTTCTCGCCCGCAGCCTGTGCGAACAGGCGCATCTCTACGTCTGGGACGAACCTCTGAACTACGTGGATGTGATCTCCCGCCTCCAACTGGAAGAGCTGCTCCTGACATACGCGCCGACGATGCTCTTTGTCGAACACGACCGCCGTTTTGTCGACGCCGTCGCCACCGATGTGCTGACGCTGTGAGCCAACCGAACATCAAAGAAGGACCCACTATATCTTGTGGAAAACACAAGATATAGTGGGTCCTTAAAACCGCCGGCGGCACGGTTCATTCACGCGAAAGCCTCCGGCCGGCCGAAACTCCATGCCGTTCGCGCGGCCGTTCGCGCGGCCTCCAAGCTCACCGGCCTCCTCCGCTCTGATAATCCCGCTCGATCTCCGCGTTCCCAAACAGTTCCTCGCTGACGGCAAACGCCGCCTTGTCAAATATGGCGAGGTACACATCTATGTCGTGATCGGCAATGAAATCTCGAATCGTCAGAGTCGCCACGCGCAAGGCTTCCTCTTTTGGGTAGCCGTAGATGCCGCTCGAAATCAGCGGGAACGCTATGCTCTCACACCCGTTCTCAACAGCGCGTTCGAGAGAATTGGCATATGCCGCCCGGAGCAGTTGTTCGCTCTGAACGGCGCTCTGGCGGTGGTAGACCGGTCCCGCCGCGTGTATGACGTACCTGGCGGGCAGGTTGAAGCCGGGCGTGATGACGGCTTCGCCCGTCTTGATCGGCGCGAGTTTGTCACAGGCGGCTTGCAGTTCGCCCGCGCCCGCCGCCTTGAAGATCGCCCCGCAAACACCGCCGCCCATAGCAAGATCGGTGTTCGCGGCGTTGACGATCGCGTCAACCTTCATTTTTGTAATGTCCTGCCGGACGATTGCAAACGGCATATTGCACCCATCCTTTCCTTTCAGTCGGCGGTGTCATACGCGGCATTCGACGGCACGTCCGTGTCGTCGAATGTTTTGTGTACTCTCTTTTACACCGCGCCCATCTCCCGCTTCATATATACATAATTGTTCAGCCCGCTCTGTTTTGGGTGCTTCTCCGGAACGCGGTGAAATTCTTTGAATCCGAGCCTTTCATATAACCGTATGGCAACGGTGTTCGTATCGGCGACTTCGAGAACATATTCGACGTATCCGCAGGTTTTCATAACGTGTTCGATCAGCGCGAAGGCCACACCTTTTCCGCGAAACTCCGGTGCGGTCGCGACAAATTCAATCGAACCGGTCCGCGGTGGAATTTCAAACGGGTATCCATGTTCCTGCAAGTTCGTTTTCAGCATTGAATACGCGAGCAAACCGCGCACCAGGCCCAAATGCCGTCGAAGCTCCGCTTTGTCAAGGCGTATCGGCGGCTTAACGCCGTCCGTGCAGGCGGTTATCGCGGCGATTGTCCCGCCCTCGACCGCGACCTGGAATTTCGAGAGATCAAACATGTGCGCAAGCGCGCGGGTGAGCAATTCCACGTCTTTTGTGAAATATTTCAGCCATTGGTAGAACCCCACGACAAACACGCGGCTGATTTGTTCACGCGCGTCGAAATCCAGTGCATCCGCGGGTAAATATCGCATCACACGCCCCCCAATTTTTCAATCGCCGCCTGTTCGTCGCCCACAAAATACAGGTGCCTGCCCCTGTTGCACTCGTAAATATAATCGTGGAGCGGCCTGCTTGTATAGCCGGAAAAATCACCGACTATCGCGAGCCGATAACGGTAGTTCACGAGTTTTTGCGCAATCTCTCCCGCGACACCTGTGGACAGTATGAAAAAATCCTCGTTAATCGCCGCCTTGTTGAGGGCAATGTTCCGGCACCCGTGTCCATAGAACAGCGTGACGGCAAGGTCAAGCGCGGTCTGCGCATCGGTAACAATCGGCACGTCGCTGTGGACAACGGCGACCCTGCCGTTTGGTGTTTCGATTATGTTGGTTGTCATCTCAATCGCTTCCTCTCAACTCTCGCCGCATCCGGTCAATCGCGGAGCGGCTGCGATATACAACTCAATCTTTTGCTTTTTCCGCGTCCAGCAAAAATAAACTTGCGTCTTGCCCCATAAACATCTCTTTGCCGTGATAAAACGTCTCCGCAAAACTTACGCTGTATCCGAGTTCAGTCAACATACCGCGGAGGAGCTTCTTGTCAAATCCGTTGTGAACGTCCGGATGCGATACGCGCTCGTTTAAGTCAAAATCCACAACCAACAAATGTCCGCCGCCGGTGAGCGCACTTTGGAGTCGTGACAGGAGTGTCCGCGTATCGTGTTCGTGCAGCAAAACTTGAACGAGTATGATACAATCCGCGGCGGGGATGTCGCTTGTCATAATATCGGCGCACAGCGTTTGCGACCGTGCGCTCTTGGCCGCGACCGCCGCCGTCATTTTTTCCGACGCGTCAACAAACAGCACAGATTTGAACACGTCAAGCAAACTGAGCCCGACAAGCCCTGTGCCGCAGCCATAGTCCATCATTGTTTTGTCCGCGGCTTCGCCGACGTGCGCTCTGATTTTGTCCGCGATCACCGCGGCTATGGCGATGCGTTCGCGCGTGTCGTACCGCGCGGCGATGCTGTCAAACTTGGCTTCATTACCCATATGGAACAACCTTCGTACTGATTTTTGCCCGCGCGGCAGCCGCGTTGTCACGCGGTGTGGCGGTGTATTCCAAGAAGAGTCAGATCGGGTTTCCGACCTGACTCTTCAAACGCGGTGCCCCGCGCCCGGTCTTTATGCCCGCACCGCGCCGGAGACGAAGTCGTCCACGACGGCAAGGGCGTCGTCCACCTTCAAAAGATCGCGCCCGCCGCCCATCGCGCTGTCGGGGCGTCCGCCGCCGGACCCGCCGGCGACTTTGGTGACCGCCTTGATGATGTCGCCGGCGCGCACCCCGCGCGCCACGGCATGGGCGCCGCAGACGGCCAGGAATGTCAGTTTCTCCTCCCAGACGGAGGCCAACACGGCCACAATGTCCGGGTCTTTGTCCCGCAGAAAGTCGCCCACCGCGCGGATGGCCTCGGGCGACGTGCCCCGGCGCATACCCGTGACAACCTTCAGCCCTTTTACCTCTTTGGCGGCGAGCAGGAACTGCCCGGCCTCCTCGTGGAGTTCCTTTGTGCGCATCCGCTCGATCTCCCGGTGCAGGGCGCGCAGCTCCGCCATCGTCTGTTCGACGCGCCGGGGCAGTTCGGCCGGCACGGACTTCATCAGGCCGGCCGCCTCGCCCGCCAGCCGGATCACCGCGCGCGCGTCGTCCAGGGCCTGCATTCCAACGTGGGCCTCCACGCGCCGCACCCCGGCGGCCACCGAGGACTCGCCGCGCGGTAAAAACGCGCCGACGGCGGCCGTGTTGTGCAGGTGGGTGCCGCCGCACAGTTCAACGGACACATCGCCCATGCGCACCACGCGCACGACGTCTCCGTACTTCTCTCCAAACAGCGCCATCGCGCCGAGGGCCTTGGCCTCGGCAATCGGCATCTCCCGAATCTCGATCTCGTGGGACGCCAGCGCCATCTCGTTGACGCGCCGCGTGATCCGTTCCATCTCCTCCGGCGTCACGGCGGCGTAATGCGTGAAGTCAAACCGCAGGCGGTCGGCTTCGACCAAAGAACCGGCCTGCTCCACATGATTGCCCAGCACGTCCCGCAGCGCGCGGTGCAGCAGATGGGTGGCCGAGTGCGCCCGCATGACGGCCCGGCGGCGGTCCGCATCGACGGTCGCGCGCACGGCATCCCCCTTCGCGAGTTCCCCCGAGACCACTTCGCCCACGTGCAGATATTTTCCGTCCTGTGTCTTTTTTACGTCGTCCACACGCAGCACGGCGCCCTCGGACGTCAAAACCCCGGTGTCCGCCACCTGTCCGCCGCTCTCGGCATAGAAGGGCGTTTTGTCCAATACGACGCTCACGCGCGCGCCCTCTCCCGCCGTGTCGGTCAGATCCCGGCCCTCCGCGATGGCCAGCACGCGGGCCTCGCCCTCCAGGACATCGTAGCCGATGAATTCGGACTGCAAACCGCGGTCCAGCCCCAGATCCAGCCCGACCCAGCCCAGATCTCCGAGCGACGCCCGGGCCGAGCGGGCGCGCTCCCGCTGCCGGGCCATCTGTTCGTCAAACGCCGCGCGGTCAAACGTCATGCCCGCCTCCTGCAAGATCTCTTCCGTGAGATCGATCGGGAACCCGAAGGTGTCGTACAGCTTAAAAACCTGTTCGCCGGGCAGCGCCGTGCCGCCGGAGGCGCGCAGCGCCTCGATGTCCTCGCGCAGCAGCCCCAGGCCGGCGTCGATTGTCTTGTCGAAGCGCTCCTCCTCCATGCGGATGACGCGCCGGATATGTTCGGCCTTCTCGCGCAGCGCCGGGTAGGCGTCGCCGCTCTCCCGGATGACGGTGTCGCATACCTCAAAGAGAAACGGGCGGCCGATGCCGAGGAGCTTGCCGTGCCGCGCGGCGCGGCGCAGCAGGCGCCGCAGCACATAGCCGCGCCCCTCGTTGGACGGCAGCACGCCGTCGCATACCAGCATCACGGTCGAGCGGATGTGGTCGGTGATGACACGCAGAGACACATCCTGCTTTTCGGCATGTCCGTAAGACACGCCGGCGATCTCGGACACGTGCAGGCAGATGTTTTTGATCGTGTCCACCTCAAAGAGATTGTCAACCTCCTGCATGATGCAGGCCAGGCGCTCCAACCCCATGCCGGTGTCGATGTTTTTGTTCTCCAGCGGCGTGTAGTTCCCCTGCCCGTCGTTGTTAAACTGGGTGAAGACGAGATTCCAAAACTCCACGTAGCGGTCGCAGTCGCAGCCGACGGCGCAGTCGGGCGCGCCGCAGCTGTACTTCTCCCCACGGTCGAAGTAGATCTCGGAACAGGGACCGCAGGGGCCGGACCCGATCTCCCAAAAGTTGTCCGCCTTTCCGAGGCGTTTCATGTGGGAGGGGTCGACGCCGATCTCCTTCGTCCAGATGTCGTACGCCTCGTCGTCGTCCAGGTAGACGGACACATGCAGGCGCTCCCGGGGGATGCCCATCTCCTGCGTGCAGAAGGCCCACGCCCAGGCCGCCGCCTCCCGCTTGAAATAGTCGCCGAACGAAAAATTGCCCAACATCTCAAAAAATGTACCGTGACGGCTTGTCTTCCCCACCCGCTCGATGTCCGGCGTGCGGATGCACTTCTGACAGGTGACCACCCGCCGGTGCGGCGGCACGGCGTCCCCGGAGAAATAGGGTTTGAGCGGGGCCATGCCGGAGTTGATCAGCAGCAGCGACGCGTCCCCCTGTGGGACCAGCGGAAAACTGGGCAGGCGCAGATGGTCGTGCCCCTCAAAAAAAGACTGGAATTTTTCGCGGATCTCGTTGAGTCCAAGCGGTTGCATATCGGGGTGTCCTCCTCCTGTTCATCCGGTCCCGCCGGTGAACCCGTGGTATTTTTGGCGGCGTCTCCGACGCCCCGGCACAGACGGCTATCCCTGCTGTTCCGCCGCCCGCCGGGCTTCTTCTCTGATCTTGTTGTGCTCGGCCTCGGTCCGGGAGAATTGATGCACGCCGTCTTTGTTGACGGCATAGTAGTAGTAGTCGGTGTCCTCCGGTTCGAGCGCCGCCATCAGCGACAACTTGCCGGGGGACGCAATGGGTCCGGGCGGCAGCCCCGGGTGGACATACGTGTTGTACGGACTGTCAACGCGCAAATCCGCCTCCGTGAGCTGCGTCTTGTGCTCCGGCAGCGCGTAGAGGATGGTCGCGTCGATTTGCAGATAGGGGAAGCGGTCGCTGCGCAGGCGGTTCATGATGACGGAGGAGATGAGCGGCGCGTCGTCGGCGCCGGCCGCCTCTTTTTCGATCATCGAAGCGATGATCACGATCTCGCGCATCGTGTAATCGATTCCCTCCAGGTACTCGCGCATGTCGTCGGTGAATTTTCGGTCGAAGTTCATCAGCATCTTGCTCAGCACGTCGACCGGATTTTCGTTCACATAAAACTCATAGGTGTCCGGGAAGAGATACCCCTCCAGGCGGTTGTCCGCCTCGGGCAGTTCCTCCAGGAAGTCGAACGGGAATACGTGACTGCGGGCCGTCTCCCACAGCTTCGCCGCGGTGGACACCTTGTTTTCTTCCAGCAGGGCAAAGATCTCCCGCATCGTATACCCCTCGGGGATGACCACCTTGACGACGACGCGGGCATCCGAGCGCCCGTCCATCGCGTGGACAATGGCCATATAGTCGAAATTCGTCCTGATCTCGTAGGTGCCGGGCTCTATATCCGACTCGGCGTCGGTGACGCCGGCGTACAGCGTGAAGAGCCATTTGTATTGAATGACGCCCTTCTCTTTGAGATCGTCGGCGATCTCGCCGATCGTGACCGGCGCCTTCACCGTGACCGTCACCGTCCCCTCCGGTTTGGAGAGGCCGAGTACCTCGTTGGCGGACAGCCAACCAAAGCCTGTCAGCAGCGCGGAGATGCCCACGATGAACAGGAAGTACAGCAGGCCGGACAGACAACCTGTGTTGGCCCGCGGCCGCTTGGGCAGCGGCCTTTTAGATGCCGGCCGCGTCCCCGGCGAAGCGGGTTTGCGCGTCGGCTGGTTTGCTTTTTGCGACTGGGACATGCTTGTTTTCGTCTCCTTTTTTCAGACCCTGCGACCGCCCGCGCGGGGCGCCTATCGGGTCCCCCGGTCGGCCGTCTCGTAACAGATGGCCGCACGCACTTTTTCAGCTTCGTCCTGGCCCCGCAACACGGCCGTCAGATGCAGGGCAAACGCGATGGCGCTGCCGGCCGCCCGGGCCGTGACAAAGGGTCCGTCCTGCACCACAGCCCGGCCCTCCTCCACATGCGCTCCGTGGCGGATCAGCTCCTCTTCGTAGCCGGGGAAACAGGTGGCCCGGCGCCCGTCCAAAAAGCCCTGTTCCGCCAAAACGGCGGGCGCGGCGCAGATGGCGCCGACGGGCCGGCCCTGCCGGACGGTGTCCCGCAGCAGTGCCAGCACCTCTGGTGCGCGCCGCAGCGTCTCCACGCCGGGCCCGCCGGGCAGGACCAGCATCTCGAGATCGGACGCGTCGAGGCCATCGAAGGTCCTGTCCGCGGTGACGCGCACGCCGTGCGACGAGAGAACGGTCTGCGCGGGCGTCCCCACGGTGGTCACCGGGAGACCGGCGCGGCGCAGCACATCGACAGGCGCCACCGCCTCCATGTCTTCGAATCCGTCTGTCAAGATCACATATACCACAAAAACACACCCCCTATACACGGTTTGAGTACCAAAAGTCTCGCCCGCCGCCGTGCGGCGGTAAACACATACCCGGCAAAACGGCTCAGTCGTGCATCAGCCGCATATACGGCGCCGCGCCGTCAAAGAGCCATTCCGCCAGCTCATACGGCTCCATCCGGCCGCCGCCGGCCGGCAGAGCCCCGTTGTTCCAGGGCGCGTAGGCGTCTTGCAAATCCGCGTCCGGCGCCCGGCGTCCGGCCCGCGCCGCCGCGGCCAGCGCCCGGTCGGCCCGCACCACCCGCAGACAGCCAAACGGGCGCGCGGGGCCCGTCTCGGCGGCGCCGGTTCCAAAGCATTCCACGGGCCCGCCCGAACCGTCCGCGTACACGGCATACCCGTCCGCGTCGTCCATCAGCACCTGTCCGCCGGCCAGCGCGCACGCCTCCAGGATGTTCTCCCAGTGGGCCGGCGGGCGGAGCAGATGCGGCCGGCGGGCCAGATGCGTCTCATACCGCCGGTTCAGCGCCTCGATGTCCTCCGCCCGGGCCGCGCGGACACCGCGCGGGGCCGTATAGCCGACAGCGAAACGGTGAAACACCGCCGCGAACCCAAAGGGCCGGTAAAAGTCAAACAACCACTCCTCCTGCGGAATCAGCACGGAGAACACACATCCGCGCAGGTACATCTCAAACAGCGCCTGGTCGATCAGCGCCCCCGCCAGACCGCGCCGCCGAAAGGCCGGGTGCGTGCCTACGCCGTACACATAACCGACCGAAACCGTCTGCCCCAGCCAGGCCATCTCAAAGGGCATGATGTGGAGCATGGCGGCGGGGCCCTCCGGCCCGACGGCAAGCAGCGCCTGCTCCGGCCGGTAGAGCCGGGCAAAGAAATACTCCGTGAACGCGGCCTCACCGGGAAAACAGAGCGCCCACAGCGCGCGTACAGACGCCGCGTCGGCGCCGCGCGCGTAGCGAATGGCAAACCCGTCCACCGTCACACCTCCCGCAGCGCCGCGTCGTACTTGAGGAGGATCTCCGCCGGGCGGTAGGAGAGCTTGGCGCGCCGGAGCCCCTCGAGCCCCATGTCCTCCTCCCGGTTGACATAGGAGAGCCCCTCACAGCGGCGGCGGACAAAGGCCCGGTTGATCATTGGATAGGACCCCACCACGTCGTAATCGGCCTTTTCCACATTGACGTCCAGCGTGTCCCGCCCGATCATGGATCCGACGGTGAAGGCGGTCACGGCGCCGTCCACCCGCAGCAACCCGCCGAACGCGTCCAGCGCGTCCAGGTTGTAAAGCAGCATGGCAATGGCGGTGGACTCCTCCTGCAACGTGACGCTGGAAGCGCAGTCGTTCTTGCGGCACCATTTATCTTGAAACGCCCAGACGTCGTTCAAATTGTCTTTTGTGATGTCCTCGTACTGCCAACGTCCGGCGTATTGGTTCTCAAACCGGGTGATAAAGTTTCGTTTGGAGTGGTACCCACGCCCCGCCAGGTCGCGCAGGTCGCTCACCGCGTACAGATAGTCGGCCTGGTCTCTCCGTTCCGTAAAAACATAGCGGTCCGGCCGGGCCTCCTCCACGCGGCGCACCATCTCCTGCGTCAGGCCGCGCATCTGAAACGGGATCGACAGCCGCTTCGCGTCCGCCTCCATCTCGTCCAGCGCATCGGACAGATCTCCCTCGCCCATCGGCATCAAAAACACCGTCTGGGACGCCGGGGAGGAGCGAAAATAGAGAAAATCCCCCTTTCGGCACAGTTCTGTTTTGAAACGAGGGGCCCAGGCGTAGAGCGTCGCGAAGGAACGTTCGACGACGCGGCCCTCGGCGCGGACGCTGAAGGCGTCAAACTCCGGTTTGTGCGCCAGCGCGATCGGTGCGAAATCTAACATACAGTTCTTGTTTCCCCCAAAAGTTCCCGCCGAAGCGCCCTGCGGCGGGTCTCAATTCGCGGACGCGCCGTTCTGCGCGCCCTCCGTCAGCCGTTCGAGCGCGGCGCAATAGCCGGCGCTGTTGATGAAGAACGGATAGTTGATAAACAACACGTCGTCGATCTTCTGCGCCCGGACCAGCTCCAGCAGGTTGAGGCTCGGCTTTCCTTTGCTGTTTACATGGCGCGGGTCGACGACGTAGATGGTCTCGTAGTTGGACGTCAGGAAGGGCACAAAGGCGTTGCCGTAGGATTCTTTGATCACGACGACCGAACGGCCGCTCCCGTTCTCGCTCCGGATGACCGACAGCGGGTTGTCCCCGTCGATGAAACAGACGTATTTGTTCTCGTAGGCGTCGGGGATATTCTCCGCCACAACGGGCACGGCGCGTCCATTCTCCAACCGGCCCGACGGATAGACCGTCTCGGTGCTCGGCACGGTCGGCAGATAGTAGGTGAGGCTGTCCGGATTGTCCCGCAGCACCTGACTCTGCGGGTACTTGGCCGTGAAGCCGTACATGCTGCCGACAAAGTTCTCGTAGACGCCCGCGGTGAATTCGGAGATGTCCGGGTAGGACAGGCCGGCCGACTCACAAAACGCCGTGTAGGCGTAGTAGGCGCCGAGCGCCGTCCAGTGGTGGTCGGTACGGAAGAAAATGTACTCATCGGTGTGCCGGCTCAGCACCGTGTGGGCATCGACCGACCGGACACCGGGCGCAAGCTGCCCGTACATCAGCGCGATCATATCTTTCTGGGACGACGCGCCGGCGTGCATCGAGACCGGCGAATAGAACTCGCCCGCGTTGGGCGTCGTCAGCGCGTAGACCTGCGCCCCGGGCAGCGCGCCGGCCACGGCGTTTACAACGCCGGCGTAACGGGTCACTGCCGCCCCGTTCACATAGGGGATCTCCATTGCCCTGTCGCCGATGATGATCACATCGCCCGCGTTCACAACCTCGGACATCTCCGGGTAATTGGGCTCGGCGGTCGTCGCCGGGGCCTCGGAAGGGGGTGCGCCCGAACCGTCCGAAGGGTCCTCCGGCGGCGCGGGTTCCGGCGTGAGCCCCGGGTTTTCCGGCGTGGACGGCACGGGCTCCGCCTCGCTCGTCGCGGCGTCCTCGACGTCCTCGACGTCCAAATCGGTGCCCTGGTGCGGGACCACCAGGATGGCCTCCTCCCCGGCGTCGAAGTAATAAAACCGCCCCAGTACGGCGCTGCCGCGCAGGAAGATGTCCCTAAACGGGAAGGTGTCGGCGTAGTCGTCCTCCAGCGCACGCGTATACGCCCCGGAAAAGAGAGCGCGCCACGAAAATTCCGATTTCCGCCCCAGTGTCCTATGTTCGAGCGCAGACACCGTCTCCCCCGCGCCGAACACACTGATCGCGCCGAGCGCGTACAGGGGCAGCAGGCAGATCACAAGGACCAGCGCCGGGATTCGTTTCATGCCGCTTTCCTCCGGAATTACCATTATTATCCAAATCTAGTGTAAAATTCTCATTTTATATGCCGTCTTGTCCGCGTGCGCGGACTGAGTTCATCTCCGCACCGGACCGGGGCGTCAAAATCGGGGCGTCAAAACCGGAAATATAAGAAGGGATTGTAACTCGCGCCGACCAGAGACGCCGTGCACAGCAGAAGCAGCGCCGCGTGATAGGTGAGGAACGCGGCCGCGCCGAGCGCGCGGGGCAGGCCGGCCTTTGCGTATGCGCGCGCCTTGCCGGCAGCCCACGCCCCGAGCGGCGTGGAGGCGACGACGCACAGCCCAAGCAGCGGCAAGTTGTTGAGCAGCAGGATCCGCGCACGCGCGTCAAACGGAACGCCGCCGCCGAACAGCACTCCCACAAACGTGAGGGCCCGCGACAGGTCGGTGAAGTAAAACAGCACCCACCCCAACACCACCAACGGGAAGGTATACGCCGCGGCACCCCATTTCAGCTTGCGCAAAACGCCCCCCAGGCAATGTTTTTCCAACAGGAGCAACGCCCCGAAATAGAGACCCCACAGCACAAAATTCCAACTTGCGCCGTGCCACAGCCCGGTCAAAAACCAGACGATCAGGATGTTGCGCGTCTGCCGCCGCCGGTTGCCGCCCAGCGGGATATACACATAGTCTCGAAAGAAGGTGCCGAGCGAGATGTGCCACCGCCGCCAAAATTCCGTGATGGACCTGGCGATATAGGGGTGACGGAAATTTTCCCCATAGCGAAAGCCGAAGAACCGGCCGAGGCCGAT
The DNA here is from genome assembly GCA_031255175.1 of Oscillospiraceae bacterium. Lineage (GTDB taxonomy): Bacteria > Bacillota > Clostridia > Oscillospirales > UBA929 > JAIRTA01. Next base: position 22,769 of record JAIRTA010000153.1, read on the forward strand.
CGCCATGTCGGAATAGCCGGAAAAATCGAAATAGATTTGGAAGGAGAAGCACAAGATACCGACCCACGCCTCGACGCATGAGAGCCGCGCCAGATCGGCGGTGAGGATGTTTTCCGCCGTGGCGCCCGCGAAATTCGCGATCAGGACTTTCTTGCCGAGACCTGTCATAAACCGCGTGAGACCGGCCGCCATGTCCGACATCACGGAGGTCCGCCCGTCGATCTGTTCCGCGATCTCGCTGTACCGCACGATCGGACCGGCGATGAGTTGCGGAAACAGCGACACAAACAGCAAAAAATTCATGAAGTTGTTTTGCACCTTGACATCGCCCCGATACACGTCGATCGTATAGGACATTGTTTGAAAGGTGTAAAACGAGATGCCGATCGGCAGCGTCAACCCGACCACCGGCGCCTCAACGCGGGCAACCCAGCCGAACACACCGAGGAAAAAGTCAAGATATTTGAACGTGACCAACAGCCCGAGATTGATGACAACCGAGGCCGCCAAGGCGGCTTTGGCCTGCCACAGGCCGCGGTGGGCGTCGATGATCTTGCTGTTTACATAGTCCACCAGCGCCGAAAATATCAGCAAAACGACCCAGAGCGGCTCGCCCCAGGCGTAAAACACAAGCGAACTGAGGCACAATACAATGTTTTTTGCTTTTTGCCCCGGCACCGCGAGGTAGATGAGAATGCAGAGCGGGAAAAAGACATACAAAAAAATGAGACTCGAAAAAACCATCCCGCCTGCTTCCCTCCCCCAAGGCTGTATATATATAAGCCGCACGGCCGCAAAAGCGGTTTATTGTTTGTTTTTGACCCGTTTTTCTTCCCCGCGGGCGCGCCACGCGGCCCACAGAAATTTGGGTAATTTTAGCATGCGCCACAGCCGTCTCGGCTGGCACAGCAGCCGATAGAGCCATTCCAGCCCCAGGCGGGTCCACAGCGCCGGCGCGCGCCGCACACGGCCCGCCCACACGTCCAGCGTGCCGCCCAGCCCCACCAGCAGCCGCGCCCCGGTGGCGGCGGCGTGGGCGCGCATCCACAGCTCCTGCTTGGGCGCCCCGAGGCAGACAAAGACCACATCCGCCCCGGCGGCCCGCACCGCGGCAACCGCGTCCCCGTCCCGCGTGAAATATCCGTCCCGCGTGCCGCAGACCGCAAGCCCCGCGTGCCGCGCGGCGGCGCGGCGCGCCGCCTCTTCGGCCACACCGGGCGCACCGCCGAGCAAAAACAGCCGATGCCCCCGCGCGGCCAGCGCCGGAAGCAGCGCTTCGGCAAAGTCGATCCCGGCCATGCGCTCACGCAACGGCCGCCCCAGGATCCGGGAGGCAATCACAACGCCCACGCCGTCCGGCAGCGCAAGGTCGGCGGCGCACACCGCCCCGTGTGCCTCCGCGTCGCGGCGGCACCGCATCACAATCTCGGCGTTCGGCGTCATCACCAGGCGCGCGCGGACCGCTCCCCCGGGCGACGCGCCGTCGAGAAAAGAGAGCGCGCGGGCCAGCGCCTCGTCCATTGTCACATTGTCGAACTTGACCCCCAGGATCTCGCAGTGCACGTCCTCTCCTCACCCCTCCGGCGCGGTCATTGCGGTAAACACCACATATTGTACCACACCTGCGCCCCCTTGGCAATCCTTCCAAAAAGAAATGCGCGCCGCCGAAGGCACGCCGACTCGCGGAGATTGCGCACGCGAGATACACCCGCTTCCCGATGAGATCCATCATAACGACACCGGCACGCGGCACACCTTCGCGAGCAATCCCCCGTCCGTCTCCCGGTTCGCTGTCACGTGGCATTTTCCTATCTCGATGAGAATCGTCCCGGATGCGTCCGGATTAGCCGGCACAGATGTAACCTCGCGGACTCGCAGAACGCTTTGACCGTGAGCCCGCTTTCGGTGCGCTTTATATGAACAATCACCCTGAACGGCTAAAGTGCAGGGTGATTGCTCATATAGGGGAACCTTCTGGTACGTTCTTTATTCATGACCATTTCGGTTAATGCACACTAATAAGCCCACCTTTAATTAACTTATACATAGCATCGCATCGAGACGATACTGCCTCATCGTGCGTCGTAATTATAATCGTGATTCCTTCTTTTTGCAGTTCTTGAAAAACATCCAAGATGATTGCTTCGTTTTCTTCATCTAAAGACCCTGTCGGCTCATCCGCTAATAGAATGAGTGGTTTTTTTATTACAGCCCTACATATTGCAACTCTTTGACGTTCGCCACCTGACAGCAATGAAACATTTTTGTTCAAGAGCGTTCCTATACCCAACCGATTGGCTAATACTTCCACTCTGTTTCGAGTTTCCTCTTTGTTGATTTTGAGGTATTGGAGAGGTAAAGCAATATTATTGAATACACTTCTGTCATCAAGCAGGTAGAGATTTTGCGGAATATACCCTATATTTGCACTCCTATATATAGCTCTTTCCTTGTTTGATAGAATTTGTATATCCTGTCCGTTAAAAAGCATTTTGCCCGATTCGGCTATTTGTGTTGCAGCTATTATATTTAGCAAGGTGGATTTTCCGCATCCGCTCTTGCCCCTGATTGATACCGACTGGCCTTTGGCGATACTCATGTTCAGATTCATCAATACTGTTTGCGGCTGCTTTCTTTGCACAAAAACTTTTGTAATGTCTTTTAATTCCATCAACACTTCCATTTACATGCTCCCTTCTTCGTTATTTAAGAACACCACCAGTGGCTTACGAACAATGTTGCTTATCGGCAATATTGATACTACAACGGCTAACACGACAACTGTAAAAAATAATGTTATTTGTGGAACAATGCTGTTAATATTTAGTACGCTGCTGAGAATAATTTGACTTAAAGCATACGACAAGAGCATAATCAAAAGAACCTCACTTATAAGACGCTTTGCGAGTATCGAAATAGAAGCTCCATGCAAGTAGTGTATTGCAAAAGCAGGCAGGCGCTTTTTTTGTTCAAAAAAGAGTATTAAGCTTATAACAATGGCGTTAATCACAAACGAAAGAATGAAAATCGTTTTTACAAGGTTATAATTGGCATTCATAACATTTATTAATCCTCGGTAAGGCTGGGTGTTGGGATTAGACCCAATAAACAAGTAATTATCAAAACCTGTTTTTTGGGAAATAGCTTCTACCTCTGCCATCATCACTCTTGTAAATTCACCATCTCCTTCAGGAATAGAAATGTATCCATTGATCATCGAAAAATAAATAATTTCTTGCCGCTCTTCTTCATATTCAGTTTCAGGTGGGGCATAATTAACATATGGTAATATAAAATAGTCATCAAGATAGAATTCCGGGTCACCATTGAAATAAAGCAGACTATTCTCTGATAAGATACCGACAACACTCAAAGTTATTTCTTGCTGGTAGAATGAAACACTAATTTCGTCTCCAACTTTATAGTAATCTGCAAAACTGTTCCCCAGAAGCACCGGCAGGATTCCGTTTTTGTCTTCAAAGTCATTTGATACAAACGCTCGCCCTTCGGAAACATCCAACATAAAATAATCGTGTGCTTGTAAATTCATTTGGAACGACCTGACATTTATATGTTCGACATCGTCAGTTGACTCAGAGTATGAGTTTACAGCAACCTCTTTTGCGTCGATTGAAATGTCTTGGTTGAACATAGCAAGATATTGGAAAGAAGACGCTGAATCGAGTTCGTGGTAATACTCTTTTAGTATTTCTAATGCATCAGATCTGTCCCGAAAATTCGAGAACTCATCCGGATCAAAATATCCATCAAGCAAATGATATATCGCTTTATTTTCATAAATATTTTCAAGATTACTTTTCCCATAATGTATCTCACTTGTAAATGCCATAAAAGTACCTAATAGCACTAGATAGAGCGATATCTGACACGTTAGTAGAAATGCCGTCATTTTGTTGTGTCTTAAGTAAAAATAAAGCTCTCTGAACATCATTTTGTCTCCTGTTCTGCCAAACCCAGTATGGTCTATTATGAAAAGGTATATTTAGCACTAAATATACCTCATCGTTCCCTTATTTGTCCTGCTGCTAAAGCTGTCTAAAACAAATAAGAGCACTTTCGAAAGGCATGAAAACATTGTAACGCTCATGCCGACAACCAAAATCAAATTAAATTGTTCAAAACCTACGACGTTCAACAAAGGCGCCAATATAATTACCGCCATTACCGCGAGTAGATTAAGAACAAAAACTCCCGCTATTTCGCGTATGATTATCTTATGCGGCAAAACTCCAAGGATACAATATGTGTATCTTGTCGCTTTTTTCTTTTCATGCAAGTATTTCATAAGAGACATCAGACTAAGTGCTACTAAAATCATGGCCTCTCCCTCAAGAAGCTGATAAAAAAACGAACCTTTCGTCAATCGCGCTGAACCTTTCAAAACACCATTGAAAAGTGATACAGATGGAAAAGTGCTGGTTATTATATTTTTAACCGCAGAAACGCTTCGCTCATCATCTGCATCTAAAATGAGTTCCATGCCGCGCAAATCATGCGGACTAAAATCAACGCCAAACAAAATTATCAAATCATCACACGAAGTCGGATACTCAACACCTACGACCCCACAAATCTCATAAAAACAAGATTGAAACTTAAAATATTTTTTCTCTTCAATTTCAACAACACTGTTAAGCGCGTTTTTGCCAACAACAGCCTTTAATCCCAGATCCCCGGCGTTTGGAATGTATCCTGAAATCATGGGAGGCATCCAAGATGATGTGTTTTTTAACAACGCACGGCAGTTATTGGTTAGCTCAACAAATAATCTATATTCTTCCTCGATATGTATGTTCACCCACTCAACATCTTGATTATCAACTAAAACAACATTATTTTCAGAGTATAAGCGGTTAGACAACTCGTCATATAGCGTTTGCTCAACGGAATAAGATAAAAATAACAGAAGGAAAAGGTGTAATAATACAATCAATGCAATGGTCAATATAGATATCGGCTTTATGATTCTCATTTCCTCACTCCTGTTACATATAACAGCTCACAGCAAATAACTATCATGCTGGTAAATCTCAAATCTGCGAATTGCCAATAGACCATCATAAAAGAATTCTCGTTCCACATTGCGTAGGCTATCTATATGGCAAATTAGCACCGGCTAGACTATCTCTATCAATCAAATAAGCATAGTCGGACTTATCATCGGCATCGCCGATTACATCAGCAGCTACAACTATTCCCGGCTCCACCAGAGTTTGGGCTATCAACCCCCCTCGCCGCTGTGTATACGGCATCCTTTGCGGGACAAACAGCGTAAGGTGGTGCCACGGGGATAAGCCCATGCGTGGTCTTATTTCCAACCATCATATACCACGCGCACCCCGCTGTCAAGGTCGGGTCGTATTTTCTTCCCGCCTTCCGGGAGACGGCGGCGAGAAAATCTCCACCCTTCCCCTGACAGCTGACCTCTCCACAGGCAGTCGCACACTTCTTTTTCCCTTTTCGTGTCTTGACAGGGGGGACACTTTAACCCTTCGGCTTCAGCCGATAGGTGCGATTGCGGTTTTCACCTTCAATGATGACGATTCCGCCAGCCGCCAACTCCTGCAAATACACCCGCGCCCGGTCGGAGCCTATGCCAAGATGGTCGC
>JAIRTA010000033.1 GCA_031255175.1 Oscillospiraceae bacterium
AAACAATTCCTCCCCCGCGTCGGCTGCCGCGTGTTCCCTTTGGAATTATACCATTGTATTCTATCCGAGCGCAAGAAGCAATAGACCGGCGGCCCGTCCGCCGGTCCTTTTCGGTCCCGATCTGCCTGTGCCTCGCCTCGCCCGGCGGCACAGAGCTCAAAGCGGTCCACCGTCTCGACGTATCCTTCGAGCGCTTGTCCGAGTATGCCGTGTCATCGACATTCTGTATCACGTTTTGTTGGATTACCAAACAGCCGTCTGCCAGGGCATCCTCACTGGTATAAACTAAAGGTAATTTTTCGAGCGGTTTATACCCTCAGTATAGTGCAATCTGGTCAGGGTCGGGCGGCATGTAGATGAATTCAAATACTTTTACACCGTCAATCAAGACTGTATGCGTTCCCGTTTCGGGGGCATATACAATAGACAACATGCCGGAACGGTCCGCCGTTTCGTCCGGCAGATGCTGCCAGGAACCTTGATCGCCATGCCCTGCAAATGGCACAGGGCGCTGCGCGGGAGGGGTGCGCTTCGTTTCACAATTCCACCTGACGAAAGTGTAATGATGTGATATGATTGTGAAAAAGTGTAATGAAGGTGAAATCATGCGGGAGGACAACAACACCGAATACAAACGGGAATACACCGCGGATATAAAATATGAGCAGATTCGAGAAATGATTAAGCTGACAGACGGCGCGTTTTCTCTGACTTTGCCGAACGTGAATCATGCCCGTCCGCTCCGCGCGGTGCACCGGCCAAAACCCCAGCATCGAATGATATTGGAGTATCTGCGGGACAATGCTTTCGTAACCAATGAGATCGTGCAGGAAGTGCTTTCCGTGAAGCAGACGCGGGCGTATCGGATAATCCGCGAAATGGTGGACGATGGACTCATCGTCAAGCCCGGTGCGGGCAAAGAGGACAAAAAGTACGTTTTGGCGGCACGGCCGTGACACATTGCGACGCGGAAGGGCGCGGACGTTTTTGTCCGCGCCCTTCCATATAATGACAATCGCCGCGCTATTGCAGCGCCTCTTTCAGGGCGTCTACGTTCGCGGTCATAATGTCAAGGTAGGTCTTGCCGCTCTCGAAGTCGTTTTTTGAGATGTTGTGGCAGGCGTGGAGCTCAAGGACTTTTGCGCCGGTCTCCTCCGCGATTGTGTCCGCCATTTTGCCGTTCGACAGCTCTATGCGGAACACGACCGGAATGCGCTCCGCCTTGATCTTATCAATCAGGAACGTCACCGTCGCCGCGCTCGCCTCAGTTTCCGTGGAGCAGCCGGGGAAAGCGGCGAAGTAGTCCAGGTTGTAGGCGTCCGCGAAGTAGCGAAACGGAAAACGGTCGCCAAACACGATGGTTTTGCGGGCGGCGCCGGCAACGGCCGCTTGAAACGCCGCGTCGAGCGTGTCGAGTTTGGCGATGTACGCGTCCGCGTTTTGTTTGTAGGTGACGGCGTTGACCGGGTCGGTTCCGCAGAGCGCGTCGGCAATGCGCGCGACGATCAGCTTGGCGTTGCGCGGCGAAGTCCAGACATGTTCGTCTATCTCGTGCTCGTGGCTGTGTTCTTCGCCCTCTTCGTGGCTGTGTCCGAGCATCACTTCGAGGATATCGTCACCGGTCACAGATGCCGCAAAATACATGGCCGCCCAGTTTTCTATCGCAAGAAGCGCCTCAAAGCTCTCGTCGCTGTAAATCGCGTGGATGTGAGGAATTTCTTCGTCGGGCACACCCGCCGTATAGCCGTGGTCATTGAAAAGCCAATATTTCGGGACGCCGTTGCTCCCGTCGGTTTCGTATTTATACCAGGCGGAACTCCCGTGTTCTCCCTCCACGATTTCATAGCCTTTGTATGTTGCCCTCGCGGCGACGCCGCCAACGGAAATGCTGTTGGCCGTCACCGCCAGAACGGGATGGTCCGTGCGCATCATTTGTATGTACATAGCCTTGACTTCTTCGGGCGTCAGATCCATCTCCTCCGAAGCGTGTTCAAAATACGCGTCAACCGTTCCGTCTTTGAGATACGGGCCGCAGTCTTTCCAGTCGCCGGCGAAATCAGACAGCGGACGGTCTTCCACCGCGTCTAAATCCATCTCGCCGTGGCCATGTTCGTCTTCATGCTCATCTTCATGCTCGTGTTCGTCGTCCTCCATGCCCTCGACGATTTCCTCCTCGACGACCTCAACACAGTCGATGAACTTGACGATCTTCATCGCGCTCGTGTCCATAGATGCGAGTACGTCGTCAACCCACGCGTCCGAGTCGCCGCCGTTGTAGACAAACACGTCGCAGTTTTGGATTTTAATGATGTCCTGCGGCGTCGGCTCATAGCTGTGGCTCTCGGCGGCGGGCGGCAGGAGCATAGTCGCTTCGGCTTTGTCGCCGGCTATGGCGCGGGTGAAGTCGTAGGGCGGGAAAATAGTCGTCACAACACTGATCTTATCCGCGGTTTCCGCGAACGTATTTGCCGCAGCCGGGTTGCCGGGCGGCGTGTTTTCTGCGGGGGTGTTTCCGCAGGCGGCCAGCGTCAGCGCGAGGCACAACGCGAGCGCGATAGATATCATTTTCTTCATAAAAAATAACCTCCGTCTTACATATGATCCGGGCGTCAAGAGCGCGTCTGCCGAAGGCAGAGACGGTTGACATGCGAGACATATATCGATTTGAGCGCGAAAAAGCAAGGGTGGTCATAGACCGCCCTTGCCGGAGGTTGTCTCAAATGTTCAGACGGATTTTGAGGCTGATAAGGGTGAAATCCGCGAAACGCGGCGCGGCGGATTTGAGCAGAGCGGCGGTGCCGAACAGGCCGCCGGTGACCGCGGCAACAACAAGCATCGCCGCGCCGGCACGCGAAAGGGTATCGACGAAAGCCGTGATTTGGGCGCAAGCCGCGCAGCCGCCATCCCCTCCGTCATGGTCGTGTTCGTGATTGGCGTGAGCGAGGATAAACGCGGCCGACAGGACGAGCGCAAGCGCGAAAAGGGAACAGACAATCAGGGCCGCCAGTCTGACCGGCAGCCGCCTATGCCCGCTGTTCGCGCTCACCGCGCAGCCGTACATCGCGCAATCCTCCCCGCGTTTGCATTATATGCCGTCTTTGCCGGAGCAAGTCCCGCAGACACCGTAAAATACGGTGCGGTTTATGTCTATTTCAAAATCGTAACCGTCGCGTATAGCCCGCGCAATAGGGGGCAGCGCTTTCCCGTTCGTGTGGATCAATTCTCCGCATTTGTCGCACTTCAGATGATAGTGAATCCCGCCGCACGGCGACTCGTCGGAGTATTGGTAACAGGCGGCGGTGTTTTCATCGACAACATACTTTCTCACCTTGCCCTCCCGCACCAATCTGTCCAATTGGCGGTAGATCGTCGTGCGGCTGACCGCCGCGCCGTTTTCCGCAAAATGCACCGCAATCTGGGCGGCGGTCAGGTGTCTGTCCATTTGCGATTGCAGATACGCCAAAACCGCCTCGCCCTGCCTGGTTGTGTAGTGAGTCGCTCGCCCGCTCAATCGATCACCCCGCCGCCCCCAAAATGAAACATGTTGTCATTTTAACACAGTTTAGATTGGAAGTCAAGCGCACCTTGATCTCCGCGCCCGAACGCCGCATCACATACGCACTGGCCGGCAATTACACTTCGAAAGATGACAAAATATGGAAAATTGAGGTGAGAAGGGTGCACAGGTGAACACTTGTTGTTGAAATTCAGATTGTTTTAACAAGTAGTTGAGGCGCGGCGGGTGTTTTCGCGCTTTGGCTGCACGGGGCGATCGGTTACTTGCGTCTGAAGCGGAAGATCCGCACGGCGATCCGCATCCACGACAATGTATATGAAACCGACCGGATCAGCACGCCGTTTGTCCTCGGATTCCTCCGCCCCATCATCTATCTTCCCACAGGGCTGGACGCGCGCGCACGCTCCTATGTCATCGAACACGAGCGAAAACACATTCGGCGTCTTGACTATCTGTTGAAACCACTGGCATTTTTAACAATGAGTGTTCACTGGTTCAACCCTCTCGCCTGGATTTCCTACATTTTGGCAGCACGGGATATGGAATTGTCGGCCGACGAGTATGTGATGAAGCGTTTGGGCGCGGACATCAGAGGCGAATACGCCCACTCCTTGTTGACGCTTTCGGTGAGAAAGAGCTGGCTGGTCAGTCCGCTGGCCTTTGGCGAGACGAGTGTCAACGGGAGGGTGAAAAACGCATTGCGTTACAAGAGACCCGCGTTGTGGATGAGCTTCAGCGCGGTCGCGGTTGTCATCGCGGCCAGTATGCTGCTGATAAGCAGCCGCGCAAGCGATGTGAATACGGAAAACATGTCGCCGGCGGCGGGCAGTGAGCAAATCGCTCCTCCCTCCGCCCCGTCAGGCAGTCCATCCGACGCGCCGGCGCGGGACGTGAACACATCTGCCCAAACGGAGGTTTTGCCGGAGAAGAAGACGCTGACATTGGAAGATGTCGAACGGATCAATCGAGGAGAAATTCCATACGGCGACATCATCGATGCATACGCGGGTGAGATCATCCCGGACGAAAACGAGCCTAACACATCGTTTTGGACAGGCGTTGTTTTCGACCCTGACAACCGGGTCGGCTTCCGGCTCAACTTGCTTCTCAAAAGCGAATCGGGAAGGGTTTCGGTCTCTCCCATCGATCTGACCACGCCGGACAACAATCCGGACGACCCGGCGTATGGATATGTCTCCATCCCCTGCCGGGAAACGCTGCTCGACCAGTTTGTCTCTTATGCCAAAGAGGGCAAGCCTACCGGCATTAGAAGTTTTGCAAGCCCGGATGGGAAACATGCAGTTGAATTCTATCGCACGCGCGATATCGGACCGGAGGGTGTGGGCATTATCTTCGTACGAGACGGGGAAGCCCGCTATGGTCTGCACGCTCTTTATTCAACAGTCTTGTGGACTCCGGACAGTCACTATGCTTTGGTCATGTCGCTGTCTACAAAAGTATCATTCGAACGTACAAATAGGCCCGAACTCGCGGATTTAATTGCCAACGGAGATGCCCGCGTCATGATGTATGCCCTGGGCACTGCGGAAACAGAAAGTCCGGTTGTACCGATGTACCAGTGTTTGCTGACGGGAGATCTCTTCGCCCGTTTCCAACAAGCGGGCGCTATGCAAGGGGATCCCTACGAATTCAGCGTCGCGATTTCTCCCGACATCGAACTGCTCGGCGATACGAATATGGCGCTGACGTGTGAACTCTGGCAGGGCGATGAATGCGTGGCAACAATGCCGTTTCATTACGACTTTTTAGCGAATAAGATTACGGAAGATTCGATTGTGTTGCAGTGAAGAAGTTGCTATATGTGGAATTTTAGGGAGAGAGATTATTGTTGAGCAACTTTCCAATGCGATGTATGAGATTCGTGGAAAATTTGAGAACCTCTATGGACTACGCGCGTGTGATGATTAGGAGCGCCACTTTGCCGTTGTACGGAATGACGATGGCGTCATCTTTCATATAATATGGAGCATAACGGTGAAACTTGTTTTCATCTATCTCATAGCCTGTCTCGTCATAGGGAAATACCGGCGCAATCACGACATTGCCTTTTGCGTCAATCAGCCCCACCTTGCGGTCCTGGACGATCAGCGCCAGGCCGCGATAAAATCTCCCAATAACCTGAAATTTCGTGTCGTTCAGCAGCTTGCCGTTCATATCAAAAAGTTGATAATAGTAAGCGCCCGGTTCCCCGAACATACGGGCGTCCGCTCTTTCGTCCGCATGTTCAAAGTCCGCCGCGGGCTTTGCGTAGAGTTCTCTCTGGTCAGAAGGGACTCTTATCTCGCCGTTTGCGTCCATATGCACCCATGTGTCATCCGCGCGCTGCGCCAGCGCGTAGTCGACAGCGGAGAAGAGTTCGAAGCGTACGTCTTTGTAGCTCCCCGCATCCATCATCTCGCCGTTTGTGTCCATGTATACCCATGTATCATCCGCGCGCTGCACCAACGCATGACCGCCCGCGTCAAAGGACAGCGCGATCTTGCAGTTTTCCATATCCAGAATCCTCCCGCTTTTGTCCATAAACACATAGCCCCCGCTGGGCATCCCTTGCTCTGCCCGGCGCAACAACACGAATCCGTTTTTGAAGATATGAGCCGCCTTATAACTGTAAATGGAAGACCAGTCCATCTCAGTGACACATAGGCTCATCGTAATTGTCCAGTCATAATGTATCCCGGAAACCGATCCGGGCGCATCGTCGCTCCCGCTTGCCGCGGGCGTCTCCGCAGACGGCGGCGGCGTTTCGGTGGGGGGCGGGTCTTCGGGCTGTGGGACGGAAGTGTTTTCCACATCTGTGTCTGTTGTGTCCTCGGATAATATGTTGGGAATTTTCTCCTGTCCTCCATCTATCACGTCCTCGGGGGTCGGCGTCGCCGTCTCGATGCGCGGAGACGTTTTGGAATTGTCGGCCGCGCCGGCATGGGAGACCGGAATCCCAGCGCAGGCGGACAGAAGGGCAAGCGCCAGACACAACAGCATGGCAACTGCACAGATCTTTGCCGAGGGCTGCCGCAAACGCGACGATATCCCGGCAGAAGCATATTTTCTATTTTTTGCCATTTTTACCCCTCCCAAAACGACCGTTTGTTGCAGACAACCAAGACGGCGGGACAGAATCAGGAAATCGCAAGCTACCAATATGATGCCAACGGGAGCACACTGGCGGCGCTGACGGAGACGTTGACGCCTGCAGGCAGCGGCACGTCATCGCTGTCGCTGGGTACTGACGGCGGATTTGAGCTTTACACATACAACGGCTTCAACCAACTCATATCCACAATCCAAGACGGCGTGGAGACGACGTATGTTTACAAGCCGGACTGCAGATTGAGGCTGACTTTTCAATGAAAAACATAGGAAATGCAAATAGAAAAACTGTATCCTATGGGCTCTTATCGTTCGCGTTCAATCCTTCTGCGAGCCGCCGCTTTTGTCTTGTCCGAAAGCGCTGCTGTTTTCGCTCTTTGCTAACGA
>JAIRTA010000038.1 GCA_031255175.1 Oscillospiraceae bacterium
CGTAGCTGTATTCGATGTTCCCCACGTAGAATTCCACTTCGTATTCGAACCGCCCGTCGTCGTAATCGCGCTCGGCTCTGAGCCGCCGGACGCCGTCGGCCGTGTAGCCCGCGTGGTTGAGCGCGATCTCTTTTGCTTTGGCCTCGCCGATGTCGGCGGGGTTTGCCGGAGCGGGCGGGGGCGCCGTCTGGGTGGGGGCGTGGTATTCCGCGTCGAGGTCGAAGGAGCGGATCTCGCCGGACGCGGCGTCGATGTCATAGTCGTATTCGACGTTGCCGCTGTAGAACTCGACCTCGTATTCACGCCGCCCGTCGTCGTAGTCCAAGTGTACGCGGACAAAAACGACGTCCGCCTCGCGCAGCCCGGCGTGGGCCAGCGCGATCGCCTTGGCCTTGGCTTCGCCGATGTCGGCGGGGCTTGCCGGGGCGGCCGGCGCCCGGGCGGGGGTGTGTCCCGTCGCCTGGGCCTCGCCGGCGGCGGACGCCGCTATGTTGGCGGGCGGCGCCGGTCGTTCGTTCGCTGTGCCCGCGTTCCCCGGCGCGGCCTGGGGGGTGGCCGCCTGCTCGCTCACGGGCGCGGACGCCGCCTCGTCGGTGCGGCTCACCGGCGGCGGCACCACCGGCGGTGCTATCGGTGGCACTATCGACGGCGCTATCGGAGGTGCTATCGGCGGTGCCGCCGCCGGCGCGGCGGCCGCCTCCGGAGAATCCAGGTCCGCCGCCGTCTGCGGCCGGGTGTTTTCTTCCGCCGGCCCCGCGCCGACCTGGGCGCAGCCCGCGAGCACAATGAGCGCGAAGACGACAGCGGCCAATGTTCTTTTTTTCATTTTGCCATTCATCCTTTCCATTCCATATGGGCGGGTATACCCGTGATTTCGCGTCACGGTCATAGTTTACCCGGCCAAGATGAAGGGGAGATGAAAGGGACCGAATCTTTTTTGCGGGGCAGCCGAAAGGCAAAAACGCTGCCGGCGCCGGGTTCGCTTTGGGCCGATACGCCGCCGCCGTGCGCTTCGGCGATGTACTTTACCATCGGGAGCCCGAGCCCGAAGCCGCCGCCGCTTCTCGACGCATCAACGCGGTAGAATCGTTCCCATATTTTACCAATATGTTCCGCCGCCACGCCGACGCCGTTGTCGCGGATCTCGCCGATGACGGAGCCGTTTTCGCCCCGCAGAGAGAATTTTGCCGCGCCGCCCTGCCGGCCGTATTTGACGCTGTTTTCGAGGAGATTCCACATCATTCTTATCAGGAGGGTCTCATCGCCGGAGACGATCAGGCCGTCTTCAATGGCCGCTTCGACGGTTATTTTTTTGTCCGCCGCGGCTTCGGCGGCCTGTTCCGCCACGCCGCGGGCAAGCTCGCTCAAGTTCACGGTCTCCCTGTGAATGTCCGCGTCGCCCTTGTCAGCCCGCGCGAAAGAGAGCAGATGCGCGATGAGCGCCGACATCCGCCGCGCCTCCTCCAGCACGGACTTCGCCGCCGCCCGGAGTTCCTCCCGGGAATCCGCGCCGTCCAAGGCGTATTCGCACTGCGAGATGATCACGCTGACAGGCGTTCTGAGCTCGTGTGAGGCGTCGGACGTAAACTGATGCTCTTTGTCAAACGCGGCTTGCAGGCGTTCCAGCATCCGGTCGAATGTGGCGGCCAGGGAGTAGATTTCGTCCTTGCCGTCGCCGAGGGCGATTCTTTTGGACAGGTCGCCGCCCGCTGTGATTTCCTCCGCGGTATCGGCGATGCGCCTGATGGGCCGCAACGCCCCGCTCGCGACGAGGTAGCTGCCCGCCGCCCCGACGACAATGAGAAGCGGCAAGATCACCGCCGCCAGGCGCATCAGCGCGGCGAACGCCGTGTCGGTGCCCTCCGTCGGCAGCACGCCGCGCACCCACAGCACGCCGTAGCCGTCTTGCAGGTACTCCATATCGTAGACGTAGTAGCTTCGCGGGGGCGCGCCGGCAACGCGCATCTCGGCGTGGGAGAGCGGCCATTCCGAGGGCGTCAGACCGCCCGGCTGCCGCCCGTAGAGCAGCTGCCCCGCTTCGTTGTACACAGACAGCGACACGCCGTTTTCGTAGTATTTCAAATCGTCGTCAAAATCAAGCGCGCCGTGTTCGTACTCGATGTCCGCCCGGCTCTCGGCGACGGTGTTCATCAAGTCGTTCTGCGTGGCGCTCACCACCATCTGTTCGCCCACGGAGAGCAGGACAAACAGCGCGGCGGAGACGACTGCCGCCATGAGCATACTGAACAGGATGACGATTTTTATCTTTATCGGGAGCTTCTTCATACGCCCTCCCGCAGGACATACCCCGCGCCGCGGACGGTGTGGATCAGTTTCGGCCCTTCCGCGCTGTCCATTTTTCGCCGCAGATTGCGGATGTATACGTCGATAATGTTCGACGCGCCCTCATAGTCGTAGTTCCAGATGTGGCCGCCGATGGTGCGCCGGGAGAGGACGATGCCCTTGTTTCGTATCAGGTATTCGAGGATGGCGAACTCCCGCGCGGAGAGCCCGACGTCCCGGCCTCCCCGCGTGACCTTGCGGGCGCCGCAGTCCACGGTCAGGTCCGCCGCCGTGAACACGTTGCCAGCCGCGTTTGTGCCGCGCCGTATCAGGGCGCGGACGCGCGCCGTCAGTTCGTCAAAGGCAAACGGCTTGACAAGGTAGTCGTCCGCGCCCGCGTCCAGCCCGCTCACCCTGTCGCCCACGCTGTCGCGCGCCGTCAGGAGCAGGACGGGGGTCTTGTCGTGTTTTGCCCGCATGGCTCGCAGCACGTCCAGCCCGCTCAGACCCGGCAGCATGACGTCGAGAATCAGCGCGTCATATTCCGCGCAGGCGAGGTAATCCGGCGCCTCGTCGCCGCGCAGGCAGGCGTCCACGCTGTAATTCTCCGATTTCAGTTTTTTCACGATAAGCGCACTGAGGCGCACGTTGTCCTCAACGACAAGTATGCGCATAGGCCGCACCCCCCAACACTTACCATATTGGCAGAGCAAGATGAAAGCAAGATGAAAGAAAAATGAAAAACGCCGCGGCGGCCCCGCGCGTTTTGGCCGACCGCCGTCTTTGGCACGCTCTTTTCGCCGTCAACGCTGTGTTCCCTCCGCCGCCCGCAGCAGGCTGAGTGTTGACGACAGGAACGCCCAGCGCGCCCAAAACCGGCGCAGCTCCTCACGCCCTGCCTCGTTCAGCGTGAAGACCTTGCGCGGGGGCCCCACTTCCGAAGGGCGTTTTGCGGTGTTGACAAGCTTATTCTTTTCGAGCCGCATGAGGATCGTGTATGTCGTGCCGTCTATGATGTCGGCAAAACCGAGCGCATTCAGCCTGCGCGTGATCTCGTAGCCGTAGGTTTCGCCGCGCCCGATCAGTTCGAGGACACAGCCCTCCAGCACGCCTTTGAGCATTTCGGTCAAGTTCTCCAAACGATCACCCCGGTATTCTATGGCAAAAATATACTTACAGATTGCAAGTATATCGTAACACATAATAGTATGCCTGTCAACGGGGAAATCACGGTTCGGGTGTCGGATGCCCGCCGCCGCGCGAAGCGTTCTCGGGGGGTCGAAACGAAGAGGGGAAATTTGCCTCACGCCTTAGGGCCGCAATCGTTTTCGCGCCCGCCGCGGGTGCAATGCACAGCGCAAGATATGGTAAAATACCCCATTCATTTAGCATAGTGAAAAGGGAGGAATTTGTCGAACAAGCGCCGACACGGAACACAAAATACAAATTTCTCTTGCAGTAACGCCGGAAATGTGTTAAAACAATAAATGGTTAGGGTGTCAGCGCTGCGCCGGCCGGGGGCGGGTGCGGCCTGTGACGCGGGAAACATACAGTGGGAAGGGATGCGAAAACGATGGCAGGCTTTTTGGGTGTGTTGGAAAATGTCAACAGCGAACTCAACAATTTCATCTGGGGTCCCGTGATGCTCGTGTTCTTCATTCTTGTCGGGGTGCTGTTTACGGTACGGACGGGTGTCTTTCAGGTGTCGAAGTTCGGGCTGTGGATGAAATCCACGTTCCTCGCGATTTTCAAAAACAAAAAGGTACTGCGCACGGACGACAAACACGCCATATCGCAGTTCCAGTCGCTCTGCACGGCGCTTGCCGCGACGGTCGGGACGGGCAATATCGTCGGCGTCGCGACGGCCATCGCGCTGGGGGGGCCGGGCGCGGTGTTTTGGATGTGGTTCTCGGCGTTCCTTGGCATGATGACGAACTACGCGGAAAATACGCTCGGCATCAAGTATCGCTTCCGCGATGAAAAAGGGCACTGGGTCGGCGGCGCCATGCACTACATGGAGCGCGGCTTCAAATGGAAGCGCGTCGGAAAGGTGTTCGCGGTGCTGTTTTCTATCTTTTGCACGCTCGCGTCGTTCGGGATCGGCAATATGTCGCAGGGCAATTCCATCGCCTCCGGCATCCAGGGCGCGTTCTTCCCGCAGTACGGCGCCGTCGAGGTCACCGGCGAAAACCGCGCCTCCCTGGTGGACAATTATTTCGTCGAGACCGACGTGACCGATGCAAACAGAGAGGATTTGACAAATATACGCACGGTTGGGCGTGTGACCGAAAACGAAGACGGCACACAGACGACGGTGTGGGCCGAGGTCGGCGACAACGAATTCGGCTATCCCTCGGCCTTCGGGATCAACGGTTCGCTGCTCGTAAAATCGATCATCGCGATCATCATCATGGTGTTTGTCGCGCTCGTCATTATCGGCGGCATCAAGCGCATCGCGTCTGTGACCGAGAAGATTGTGCCGTTCATGGTGCTCCTCTACCTGATAGGCGGGCTTGTGATCATATTCGTGCATTTCGACGGCATCGGCCGCGCGTTTACGTTGATTTTCGGCGAGGCGTTCAAGATGCAGTCGGCCGCGGGGGGTTTTGTCGGCTACGGCATCGCGATGGCCATGCGGCGCGGCATATCGCGCGGTGTCTTTTCCAACGAGGCGGGCCTGGGCTCATCCGTGATGGTGCATTCCGCGTCCGACGTCAAAGAACCCGTCATTCAGGGCATGTGGGGCATATTTGAGGTGTTTGCCGACACGATCATCGTCTGCACCATCACCGCGCTGTCGATCCTTACATCGGGCGTGTACAATCTCGGTGAGCACCTGAAGACACTGGCCGAAAACGGCGGTTCTCTGCCGGATGCCATGACCGGCGCGGGGCTCACACAAGCGGCGTTCAGCACGGTGTTCGGAAGTATCGGCGCGCCGTTTGTGTCCATTGCCATTTTGCTGTTCGCGTTTTCTACAATCCTCGGTTGGAGCTACTACGGCGAACGCTCGTGGACATATCTGTTCGGGTCGAAGACGACGACCATTTACAAAGTGATTTTCATCGCCGTGATCTACTTCGGCTGTACATCGGGCCTGAGCCTTGTGTGGGATATTTCAGACACATTCAACGGCTTTATGGCGGTGCCGAACCTCATTGCCGTCACGCTGCTCAGCGGCCAAGTCGTGCAGATGACGCGGGATTATCTGGCGAAAAGGCGAGGCAAACTATCGGGCAGAGCGT
>JAIRTA010000077.1 GCA_031255175.1 Oscillospiraceae bacterium
TACTTCGACTACCAAATGGCCCTCTGGGCCGAACGCGACCGCCACGAGACGGCCGCCGCCATCAGCAGAAGCGAGGGCATCGCCATCGGCAGAGATTTGGGCATTGCCATTGGCAAAGATTTGGGCATTGCCATCGGCAAAGACCAGGGCATCGCTATCGGCAAAGACCAGGGCATTGCCATTGGTAAAGACCAGGGTGTAGTCATCGGCAAGCTGGCCCAAGCGCGCGAGACGGCCAGACGGGCATTCAAGATAGGCCTTGACACCGCGACAATCGCCGGGTTCACGGGCCTCACCGTTGCGGAGATCGAGGCGTTGCGCAAAGAGGCGGATGGGATGGAGACGAGCTGAGTAAAATTGTAAAAATATGTAATATTCGGGCCCGCTTGACATTTCTTGTGTGCAGACGTACAATACACCTATACTCCCATTGGCATAAGGAGGTCTGCAATGCGACAGTGTATGGACGGCGGCAATCTGCATAGAAGACTCAGTAAGATCGCCGGGCAGCTGAAGGCCATCGACAAAATGATAGATGAAGACATCCCGTGCGAAGATGTGTTGATTCAGATAAACGCCGCCAAAGGCGCGCTTCATAAAGTCGGGCAGATGATACTCGAAGGCCATCTGAACCACTGCGTCCGCGAGGGCATTGAGCACGGCGACCCGGACAAGACCATCGCCGACTTTGCCAAGGCCGTGGAACACTTCTCCAGAATGTCATAGCCCCCACGCCGGCCGCGTCCGGCCCGCGGCACTTCCGGTCCGTCCTCCCCTCCTTTGGTTGGAGCGCCTTTCGCCGTTACACAATTAATATGAAAAACAAAAAGCAGCCGGATTTCCCGGTTGCTTTTCGTTTTGCCTCTTGACATACAGATACCCCTTACGGTACTATATACATATACCCCTATATGTATATGACCTGTGCAAAGGAGCTTTGTATGATCAATTTTATCAAAGACAGCTTCAAGAGGACCCTGCTGATCCTCGGCGTTTCGCTTGCCGCGCTTGTGGTCAGCTTTTTTGATGTCGGTTCGCTGCCGGTCAATGCCGCTTGGGTGGCCATTGTCCTCTGCGGCCTGCCGATCATCAAGGGCGCGGCGGTCGGTCTTGTCACCGAGTTCGATGTCAAGGCCGACGTTCTTGTCTCCATCGCCTTGATCGCGTCGGTTGCCGTCGGCGAGACATTCGCGGCGGGCGAGGTCGCGTTCATCATGACCGTCGGCTCGTTTTTGGAGGAGCGCACCGTCGCCAAGGCGCGCGCCGGTATAGAGAGTCTGGTGCGTCTCACGCCCGCGACTGCCCGCGTCGTCCGCGACGGGGTTGAATCCGTCATTCCGGCCAGTGAGGTCGGCGTGGGCGACATACTTCGCGTTCTGGCGGGCGAAACCGTTCCGGTGGATGGTCTGGTGATCAAAGGGCAAACGTCCGTCGACCAATCCGTCATGACGGGGGAACCCCTGCCTGTGGACAAAGCCGAGGGAGACGACGTGATGAGCGGCACCGTCAACCAGTTCGGCACATTTGATATGCGGGCCGAGAAGGTCGGCGAGGACAGTTCTCTTCAGCGCATGGTGCGCCTTGTGGAGTCCGCCGACGCGGGGAAAGCAAAGATCGTCGGCACGGCCGACCGCTGGGCAACTTGGATCGTCGTCATCGCCCTCACCGCGGCCGCCGGCACTTGGCTTGTCACACGCGAGATCATTCGCGCCGTCACGGTCTTGGTGGTCTTTTGCCCCTGCGCCCTTGTCCTTGCCACCCCCACGGCGATCATGGCGGGAATCGGCAACGCCACCCGGCGCGGCGTTCTCATCAGCCGCGGCGACGCGTTGGAGCGGATGGCCAAGGTCAGGCGCATCGCGTTTGACAAGACGGGCACGCTGACTTTCGGACAGCCCAAGGTCTCGGCCATATATTGCGCGGACCCGAACTACACAGATACGGCTCTGCTGAGGACAATATCGTCGGCGGAGCTTCGCTCGGAACATCCGCTCGGAAAAGCAATCGCGGCGCACTACCGAAGCCAAACAGGGAAAAACCCGCCTGAACCGGAAGATTTCCGGCTTTTGGCGGGGCGCGGAGTGACGGCCACCGTAAACGGTCAAATTGTCTTCGCCGGGAATGAGGAATGGCTGAAATCCCAAAAAGTTTTCATGCCGGACAGCGTACTCACAGAGGCCGGCGCCTTCAAAGAGCGGGGCTGCACGGTGATATTCGCGGCAAGCGACAACCGGCCGCTCGGATTCGTAGCCCTGTCCGACGTCTTGCGCGCCAATGCCCCGGCCGTCGTCAAAGAAATCCATGCCCGCGGCGTGGATACCGTGCTGCTCACGGGCGACACCGCGCTTGCCGCCCGTCACATCGCCGAAAAGGCGGGGATCACCGATGTCAAAGCGCACTGCCTGCCGGAGGACAAGCTCTCCGAAATCAAACGGTATCAGGCAAACGGAGAACCCGTCTGCATGGTGGGAGACGGGATCAATGACGCCCCCTCGCTCAAAGCCGCACAAGTCGGTGTGGCGATGGGCGGCGTTGGGAGCGACATCGCCATCGAAGCCGCCGACATTGCCCTCGTGCGCGACGACATCTCCGAAATCCCCGCCTTGCTCGCGCTTTCCAAGCGCGTGATGAGGACAATCAACATAAACATCACCGCGTCGCTTCTGCTGAACTTCGCGGCCATATTCCTCGCCGTCACGGGAATCTTAAATCCGGTCGTCGGCGCGCTTGTACACAACGCGGGCTCCGTCGCGGTCATCGTCAACTCGTCGCTGTTATTAAAATGGAAGAAATCTCAGTGAAAAACAACTCTCGCGATTGTTTGGCCGCCCTTATGCCGTCTCGATCGGGAAACGATACCGGGAGAGCCCCAGTTCGTCGCGCACGGTGATGAGCTCCCGCTGCACGGCCTCGTTGACCGGGAGCCCCGTGTCTTTCCTCTCCTGCCAGACGAGATATTCCTTCTCTCCGGCGGTGTAGATGCGGGTGTGCCCCGGCGCCTTTTGGGAGGCGCGCAGCGCACGCAGAATGTCTCCGGTGGTCTTTTCGAAGGCGGCGCGCCCCATGAAGGCCTCCGTGTCGATGGCGATGAAGAAGTGCCCCAGACCGTAGGGGATCCGCTTCCCGTCCTCATAGCCGTTCAGCATGGTGAGGTAGCGGCCGCTCTGCAGCGCCGACGATAGGATCTCCACCACCGTGGCGTACCCGTACCCCTTAAACCCGGCGCGTTCGCCGCCCACGCCGCCGAGCGGCGTCAGGGCCGCGCGGCCCTCCGTCAGCGCCTTGAGAATGGCGGTCGAATCCGTCATAGTCGAACCGTCCCGCGTGATGACCATGCCGGACGGCGTCTCCTCTCCCAGCCGCTCCAGCTGCTCAATCTGGCCGCGCTGCGTGATGGACGTGGCGCAGTCCAGCATAAACGGGAACTCCTCATCCGTCGGCATTCCAAAGGTCAGGGGATTTGTCCCCAGCATGTTCTCCACACCAAACGTCGGCGCGATGGACGGCCTGGCGTTGGTCCCCGTGATGCCGATGCAGCCCGCCTTCGCGGCCATAGAGGCGTAGTACCCGGCGATGCCGAAGTGGGTGGAGTGGCGCGCGACCACCATGCCGAGGCCGAGTTTTTGGGCTTTTTCAATGGCCATTGTCATAGAGCGGTGCGCCACGACCTGTCCCATCCCGTCGTGACCGTCCACCACCGCCGTGGTGGGCGTCTCCCGCACCACCTCCAGCTCCGTGACCGGCTTTTGGACTCCGGCCTTCAACCGTTCGAGATAGATCGGCTTGAAACGGTTCAGCCCATGCGACTCAATGCCGCGCCGCTCCGCTTCGAGCAGCACGTCCGTGCAGATGCGCGCGTCCGCCTCCGGCACTCCGTACCGGCAAAAGACGTCCAGAACAAACGATTCGATAAAGGACCACTCGATTGTTTGCAGCATGTAGTTTCTCCTCAGCGTCTAAGTGACGGGGGCGCCGCCCCCGCTCCGTAACAGTCTATCACAGTCCGCCCACTTTGGCAATGGTCCGCGGCTTGGGCAATTTCGACAAAGCGGACGTCGGGCTGGCGGACGCGCCGGAGGGCGGGGCATCGCCGTCCGGCGGCGGCGCGGCGCTCCCCGGCGGAGCCTCAGGCGCTTCGGGGCCGCCGATGTCTCCGGAACCTTCGATGATGACCTCCGGAATCTCCGGAATCTCCGGCGTCTCCGAAGTTCCGGAGATCTCCGGGGGTTCGGGGGAGGCCGGCGTCTCGGACGCCCCGGGGGTCTCCGGCATCTCGATCGGCTCCGAAACGGTCGGCTCCAAAACTTCGGGGGGCTCCGGCGGCGCGGTGGGTTCCGGCGGCGCGTAGAATTCCTCCGGCGTCATCCCGTCGATCTCGACGAGACGGGCGCGCAGAATCAGCCGCTGCCGCGCGCTGCCCACCGGGTGGCACGTGATGAGCGTCAGCAGATATTTCTCGGCCGGCACCGGGTCCATGATCCAGCGCTCCTTGTTGGAGACCACAAACGTCTCCGTCGTCTCGTAGACATAGGTGTGTTCCCCGTACTTGACAAACACATAATCTCCGGCGGCCATCTTGTCCAGATGGCGGAACGGATGCATCCGGGCCGTCACGCGGTGCCCCGCGATGGAGCAATTGCCCGGGCGGCCCGGCAGCGCGGTCCCCCGCACAAACCCGGCCCCCAACCGCAGATGCGTCTGCGTGACGTCGTCCATGAGATTGACAGATATTCCAATTTTTGGTATTTTCACCGCACCGATCACCTGGCAGACGATCGCCGGTCCGCGGCTTGGCTCCGGTTCCTCCGGCAGATCGGAACCCGGCAGATCCTCGTCCTCCTCCGGCTCGTCGAGCGTCCTCACGAGCGGGGGCGGAGACGAATCCGCGACGGCGTCCGGGTTGTACGTCACCGCCACCCCGTCCAGCACAGGCGGCTCCGGGTCCGGCAATGTGTCCGTTTTGAACGTCTCCGGCCCCTGAAACAAAATCCGCCACGGGTAATCCACCAGCGCGTAGATACCCGCAAACAGGATCAGCGCCGACCCCGCGGCGATCAAGACATACGAAACAACGGCGCGCGCACTGGGACGCAGACGCCGTTTTCCGCCGGAACCGGATTTTTTCTTTACCCCAAACTTAGCCATGCCTCTCCCCCAAAAACCGCCGGCAGACTAAAAACAAAGGGCGCACACATGCGTGCGCCCCCACGTGGGCCGCCACAGGTGCGCGCACGGCCTCAACGCGCCGCAAACCGCCCGTTCTCCCCCGCCGGGTCTCTCTCCCGGCAATAAAGTCATGTCCGCAATCTGACGATATTGAAAACGAGACGCCATCGCGGCGACCTCACCGTCGCCGGCCGCAAAATGCCTACAGACAAACCGGCGGTTCCACCGGCGATTTTTCCGTCTCCTCCGCTTCTTTGGTTTTTTCTTCCACCTCCGGCCGCGGCCGGAACACCAAGAACCAGACGAACACGAAGATCGCCACAATGATCATACCGGCCACCACAAGGGTGGTGGAATCCTCCCAATTGATGCCTTGTCCGCCGGGTCCCTCGGGCATCTCGCCATTCGGGTCCGCCATAGGGACCACGCCGTCTCCGATAACTTCGATCGGCAACCCGCCGCTGTCGTCTACGTAGACAAGCAGCCCGGTGGCCAGCAACAACGCGGTCACAGAGATCAGCGCCAAAGCCACCACGGAAATCTGCCGCGAGAGTTTTCTCACTCGATTCATTGATATCCCCCCCTCTATAACACCAACGCACCCTATCGGTCGCGCCTATTTGCCATACACCCTGCACACCTATTTTACCTCGATTTCATCCGTTTCGCAACTACCTTCTGCGGAAAATCTTGTTTTTTTTCATAGATTTTTATCAGCAGCAAAAAAACACCCCCTGACAACGGGTGGTAAAAGGGTAGGAACCCGCCAAAGTCTGCAAATATAGCCTCTATAAGGAAGCGTCGGCCTCACGCCTCCGCGCCCCGTGTCTTGCGGCAAAGTCACGGGCGCGGCGCCGCCTTCTTTTTGGCGTCGGTTTTTGCGGCGAGACGGTTTACTAAAGGAGATGCACGCATGCCGGAGAACGCGAAAGGGAGCCTGCGCCGCGATTTTTTATTGGGCTTTGGGGTCTCTCAATTTTTGCTTTGGTTCCCTCTTGTTCTGCCCCGCGCGCTGGAAGACGGCAGCGAGATGCAGACTTCCGGACTCTCCGGTTTGATTGGCGCGCTGATCATTCTGGGCGGTTTTTCGTGCGCGTTTGCCGTGGATCGTTTCACCGCCCAAAAAGCGCGGTTCCGCCGACGTCTGCAGGCCGGCGTCTGCCTGCTCATTTTGACGCTTCTTCTCACGTTCGGAGACTGGCCTCTCCCCGTCAATTTGTTGTTTGTCCTGCTCTCTTCGCTGTTTGTGTCCATCTTGACGCTGACGCTGACCGCGCGCGTACCCGACGCGAATTCGGCGGGCCGCGTGTTCTGCTTTTTGGGTCTCTTCGGCGGGCTCTTTTTGAGCGCCGGCCGGGTTATGGCGGAGGTCCTCGGCACCCATGTCCTGTTGCGGGTGCTGTGCGCCGGCCTGCTGCTGACCGCCGGCCTGCTGTGCTCCCATCTGACGGCCAAAGAGGAACACACCGCCGAGAATTTTCCCTCTCTCGACGCCGCGCCGCCGCGCCGCGCCAGCCTGCGGGCCTGCTGCGTCGGCGTGTTTTTGCTCTGCGCGGCGGACGCCTTCCTCGGCATCAGGATGTATTTCCACACCGCGCTCTGGGACATGACGGTTCCCTACGAACTCATCGTCCCCACTCTGCTGTCCGTCGTCATGGCGGTGCTGCTGTCCCTGCTGCCCGAGGCACACCGCTGGCTGCTGGGCGTCATCGCGCTCTCCGGCCTGTCGGCCGGGGCCGTGCTCCTGTTTGCCCCGGCGGAATTCTCTCTCACGCCGTACGCGTCCGCCTTCCTCTTTCTCTGCGCGTTTGCCAGCCTGTGCCTGCTGTTTGTATTTCGTCTGTATTACGCGTCGGCGGCGCCCAACCGGAAGTTTACGCTGGGGTTTTGCTTTCTGGTCCTCTTTCTGACTGTCTGGCTGTTCTGCCGCCCGGGGCTGATCTCGTGGCTCGCCGCCCATCTCACATCCCAGCGGGTGGACATCGTCACCCTCATCGCCATGCTCCCGCTGCTGAGTTTCCTCATCCTGGTGGCCTACAAACCCCGGCCGACGCAGAAAACGGACGAGGAACCGGCCCAGGAGCCCGCGCCCGAAACATCCGAAGCACCCGTCCCGCACTCGCAGCCCGTCTCCGAGGCGCCTGACGCCCCGCCGCCGCCCCAAACCGCGGAGACGCCCTCGCCCTCCCCCGTCATCCATACGCTGAGCCAGGACGTGCTCTTCACCCAGCTCACGATGACGGAAAAGAAAGTTTACGAGCTCATATTGGGGGGATATTCCAACCAGCAAATGGCCGACATCCTCTATGTGTCGATCAATACGATCAAATTCCACATCAAAAACATCCTGAGCAAGGCGGGGGCCTCGAAAAAATCTCAGCTCGTCAGCCGTTTCATCCACGCCCCGGGCAGTCTGCCCTCCCGCATGCCGCCGACAGCGGAATGATGAGATATCACGATCAAACGCCGCGCCAAACGCCGGGCGGCGATTGATTTCGTCGCATTTTGCAGAAGGCTCCGCGAATGTGTCCGACATTCATGGGGCTTTTTGTCTCATCTGCCGAAAAAATCGCTTGACACTTCCCGCCGTACGTGCGATAATCCTGTTTATACTGCTGTGAAGCTTCGCGGGCCGCGGTTTCGCGAGATCCGGCAGAATGACGGTTCACACAAATGGTTCAGGTGTCAAGAGGCTCGCCCGCCGCCGGTTGACGCACTTCTGACGCCTGGGCCATAATTCATTCGAAAAAGGCGGGGGAACGGTGAAGTATTACCAGCGGGAGATAGAATGCGCGCCCCGGGACACATTGCGGGCGCTGCAGTCGGAGAGATTGGCGCGCACGGTTAGGCACGTGTACCAAAATGTCGCCTACTACAGAGATCTGATGGACAAAAAGGGCGTCGGGCCGGACGACATCCGTTCGGTGGACGACCTGCCCAAGCTGCCCTTCCTCACGAAGGACGATCTGAGAGACGCTTACCCCTACGGCCTGCTCGCCGTGCCGCTGCACGACTGCGTGCGGATCCAATCCACAAGCGGGACAACGGGCCGGCGCGTGGTGGCGTTTTACACCCAGGATGACATTGACCTCTGGGAGGAGTGCTGCGCCAGGGCCATCGCCGCGGCCGGCGGGACAAAAGACGACGTGGTGCACGTCTGCTACGGCTACGGCCTGTTTACGGGCGGCCCGGGCCTGAACGGCGGTTCTCATAAGGTGGGGGCACTGACGCTGCCCATGTCCTCCGGCAACACAGACCGGCAGGTCCAGTTTATGTGCGACCTCGGTTCGACGATCTTGTGCTGCACGCCCTCTTACGCCGCGTACTTGGCGGAGACGATCGTCGGCCAGGGCCGGCGGGACGAGATCAAGCTGAAGGCCGGTATCTTCGGTGCGGAGGCCTGGAGCGAGGAGATGCGCCGCGACATTGAGAAGAAATTGGGCATCCGCGCCTACGACATCTACGGCCTGACGGAAATCTCGGGGCCGGGCGTGTCGTTTGAATGCGAGGAACAGACGGGGATGCACATCAACGAGGACCACTTCCTCGCGGAGATCATTGACCCCGACACCGGCGAGACCCTGCCGGACGGCGCCAAGGGCGAACTCGTCTTCAGTTGCATCAGCAAAAAAGCCTTCCCGTTGCTGCGCTACCGGACGCGGGACATCTGCGTGCTGAGCCGGGAGACCTGTTCCTGCGGCCGGACGCTCATCAAAATGTCGAAACCGATGGGCCGCAGCGACGACATGCTGATCATCCGCGGCGTCAACGTCTTCCCGTCCCAGATCGAGACGGTGCTGCTCGGCGCCGGGTTCCCCTCGAACTACCAGATCATTGTCGATAGGGTAAACTATACGGACACCTTTGAAGTCCAAGTGGAGATGACCCCGGAGATGTTCTCCGACAAGGTAAAGCAGATCGCCACCCGGGAGGAGGACCTGCTCGCCTCGCTGCGGGCCATGCTGGGTATCTCTCCCAAGGTGACGCTGGTCGCGCCGCGCACCATCGCCCGCAGCGAGGGCAAGGCCGTCCGCGTCATCGACAGGCGCAAGATCTAAAACGCTGTTTTGATGACAGAGCACCCCGCGGCGGAAACTGCGGGGCACCGGCCGCAGAGCGCGAAGAAACGCGCGGCGGCGACATTGGAAATAATTTACAAAAATTTCATAAGAATAATTCAAAAGAACAAACGGAGAGGGGGAGGACAAATGGCAATCGATCAGATTTCCATTTTTGTGGAGAACAGCCCCGGACGGCTGGCGGAGGTGACGCAGACCTTGGGCGCCGCCGGCATCGATCTGCGCGCCATGTCCATCGCCGACACGATGGATTTTGGGATCTTGCGGCTCATCGTCAACGAGCCGGCGCGGGCGCTGGAGGTGCTCAAGGCCGCGCAGTGCGTCTTCTCGGTGACGCCCGTGCTCGCGGTGTCCGTCGCGGATAAGCCGGGCAACCTCGCCCGCGCGCTGAGCGCCCTGGCGGCGGAGGGCGTCAGCGTCGAGTACGCCTACGCCTTCATCGCGCGGCAGCGGGGCAACGCCTACGTGATTTTCCGTGTGGAAGACAACGAGCGCGCGCAGGCAATATTAGAAAAAAACGGCATTCAAGTCGTCAACAGCGACGAGCTCTACGCGCTGTGACGGGCTGATCTCATGCACGGCGCGACACGGCGGAGACCCACTATATCTTGTGGGAACCACAAGATATAGTGGGTCTCTGTCTCACACTCACCCCGGGGGCACTCACCCCGGGGGCAGACGCCCCAGCAGTGAGGCGGCTGTGCCGGCGTGGCAGATGGCGACGGCCAGGGCGTCGGCGGCGTCGTCCGGCCTGGGGACGGACGCCAGACCCAAGAGCTGCCGCGTCATCTCCATCACCTGGCGCTTATCGGCGGCGCCGTAGCCGACCACGGCCTGTTTCACCTGCATGGGTTTATATTCGGCCACCGAGAGCCCGGTCCGGGCGGCGGCGGCCAAAATCACGCCGCGCCCGTGGGCCACCGTCAACCCGGTGGTCACATTTTTGCTGAAAAACAATTCTTCCACAGCCACGGTCTCCGGGCAAAAGATCGACAACAGCTCTTCCATGCCCTCCGCGATCGAGAGCAGCCGCCGCGGCAGCGGTGTGCCGGCCGGCGTTGTGATCACGCCGTGGCGCAGATGGCGCAGCCGCCCCCGCTCCGCCTCGATCACGCCAAACCCCACGGTCGCGAGGCCCGGATCGATTCCCAAAATGATCACGTCGTCTCCTCCAACAGCGCCGCGGCGGCGGTCAGCACGCCCGCCCGGCCCGCCTCGTAGGTGAGCCCCCCTTGGAGATAGGCGTCGAAGGGCGGCCGCATGGGCGCGTCGCACGAGAGTTCGAGGGACGCCCCCTGCACAAATGTCCCAGCCGCCATGACGACGGGGCAGTCGTACCCGGGCATCGCCCACGGCTCCGGCACGGCGAAACTGTCCACCGGCGCGCCGGCTTGAATCCCCCGGCAGAAGCGCAGCAGCGGCTCCGGGGCCCCAAAGCGAATCATTTGGATGATATCGCCGCGCGGCGCGCACGGTTTTGGGTCGGCCTCGCAGCCGAGTTTCTCCAGCAGCGCGGCACAGAACGCGGCTGTCATCAGCGCCTGCGACACCACGTGCGGGGCCTGAAACAACCCCTGGAAGAGCGCGCGGTTCTGCCCCAGCGTCGCGCCGCAGGCCCGACCGATGCCGGGCGCCGTCAGCCGGGCGGCCGCCCGCTCTACCAAGTCGCGCCGGCCCGCCACATAACCGCCGGTGAGCGCCAGTCCGCCGCCGGGGTTTTTGATCAGCGACCCGGCCGCCAGGTCGGCGCCCACGGCGCAGGGTTCCCGCGTCTCGATAAACTCCCCGTAACAATTGTCGACGACGACGGCCGCCGCCGGATTTTCCGCCTTCACCAGGCGCACAAGCGCCTCTATGTCCGCGATCGACAGCGCGCGCCGGGCCTCGTACCCGCGCGAACGCTGGATCAATACGGCGCGCACCGCCGGGTCCCGCACGCTCTGTCTGAGCGCGTCCCGGTCCGGCGTGCCGTCCGGCGCCAGTGCCACGCTGCGAAAACCGATGCCATAGTCGCGCAATGACCCCATACCCGCCCCGTGCAGCCCAATGACGCCATGCAATGTGTCGTAGGGCAGCCCCGTGGCCGACACCAGCACATCGCCCGGCCGCAGCGCGGCGAAGAGCGCACAGGCGATGGCGTGGGTGCCGCTGACAAACTGGATGCGCACCAACGCGTCCTCGGCGCCCAGCAGGTCGGCGTAAACGGCATCGAGCACGGCGCGCCCCGCGTCGTCGTAACCATACCCGGTCGTGCCGCCGAAGTGCCCGTCCGATACGCGATGCGCGGCCAGCGCGGCCAGCACCCGGCGCGTGTTCTCATGCGCCGTGCGCGCGAACGCCGCAAAACAGGCGGAGACCTCGGCCTCCGCCTGCGCGGCCAATGTTGGGAGTCTCTCGCTCAACCCGCCGCCTCCTCCGTCTCCGAGGCGGCCCGCCCCAGCGCGAAGGCCTGCCGGTTGATCTCCAAGAATTTCGGTTTTACCGAGACCCTGAGCGCCTCCTCCCACACCTCCGGCGCGAAGCCGACGAGACGGGACGCGGCGCCGAGCAGCACCACGTTGGACACGCGGACATTGCCCAGCCCGGCCGCCAGATCGTGCGCCCGCACCACCTGCGTCCGCAGACCCCGGGCGCGCACTGTGTCCGCGATATTCTCCGGGTACGCGGTCTGCCCGGTGATGACCGGCATCGGCAAGATGATCTGCGTGCTCATGACCACGCCGCCGCCGGGGCGCACATGCCCCATCCAGCGCAGCGCCTCGAGCTGTTCCAGCGCGATGAGCAAATCGGCCTCACCCTCCGGGATGAGCGGAGAGGCCACTTTGTCCCCGGCGCGCACATAGGTGATCACGCTGCCCCCGCGCTGGCTCATGCCGTGCACCTCGCTGACTTTGACGTCCATCCCCATAGACAGACAGGCGACACCCAAAATCCGGCTGGCCAGCAGAGACCCCTGCCCGCCGACGCCGGCAATCAAAAGATTTTTCAAAGTTTCCGCTCCCCTTCCGGATGTATCGCGTCAAATCG
Source organism: Oscillospiraceae bacterium (assembly GCA_031255175.1). Classification (GTDB taxonomy): domain Bacteria; phylum Bacillota; class Clostridia; order Oscillospirales; family UBA929; genus JAIRTA01. The sequence goes on from JAIRTA010000077.1 coordinate 12,273, forward strand.
GCACAGACGGGCGCAGAGCCCGCAGCCGACACAGAGCGCGCGGTCGATGGTCATAACCCGCCCGTCGGCGCGGATGGCCGGGCAGCCGATGTTCATACAGGCCCGGCAGCCCCGGCAGTTCGGCCCGTCGACGGCCAGCGGCGTCTCCCGTTTGACGTACGGCAGCAGGACACAGGGCCGGCGGGCCACGATGACCGAGGGCTCCGGCGCCGCCAGTTCCTCCCGCAGGGCCGCTTCCATCCCCGCCAGATCATGGGGGTCCAGCACGCGCACGCGCCCCACGCCTACGGCGCGGCACAACGCCTCTATGTCCAGCTTGTGTGTCGGCGCGCCCTGGAGTGTGAGGCCGGTGGCCGGGTTCTGCTGGTGGCCCGTCATGCCGGTGATCGAGTTGTCCAGGATCAGCACCGTGCCGTGGCTCCTGTTATAGACCATATTGATGAGCCCCGTGACGCCGGAGTGGAGAAATGTCGAATCCCCGATGACAGCCACCGTCTGCCCGGCCATCTCCGGCCTGGCATGGACAAAGCCGTGCAAAGAGGACACCGACGCGCCCATACAGATGCAGAGATCGATCGCGGAGAGCGGCGGCGCGGCGCCCAGCGTATAGCAGCCGATGTCTCCGGTGACTGTGAGTTTCATCTTGTGAAGCACATGAAAGAGCCCTCTGTGCGGGCAGCCGGGGCAGAGCACCGGCGGGCGGACGGGCACGGCCGCCGGGGACTGCGCGGGCGTCTCCGCTCCCAATACGACGGCGCGGACCTGCTCGGCGGTGTACTCTCCGAGCGGAGAAAACAGCGCCTTCCCCTTTACGGCAAGCCCCAACTTGCGGCAGTGCGTCTCGATGAAGTCGTCAAGTTCCTCGATGACAAAAAGCTCGTCCACCCCGGCGGCAAACGCGCGCAGACTCGCCTCCGGCAGCGGCCAGACCATCCCCAGTTTGAAATAGGACGCGCGCTCCCCCAGCGCCTCGCGGGCGGTCTGGTAGGCGATGCCGGCCGCGACCACGCCGATCCGCCTGTCGTGCCATTCCACGGTGTTGAAGGCGTCCGTCTCGGCCGCCTCGGTCAGCGCCGCCAGCCGCGTTTCCACCACGACGTGCCGCGCGCGTGCGGCGGCGGGGACCATGACATACTTACCCGCGTCCTTTTGGTAGGGCCTCAGTTCCCTCTCCTCCCGGTCGGCCGGCGTCACCCGGCTCTGTGAGTGGGAGACGCGGGTGGAGAGTCGCAGCAGCACCGGCGTGTCGTATGTCTCCGAGAGCGCGAAAGCCCGCCGGGCAAAATCCAGACACTCGGCCGAGTCGGAGGGCTCCAACATCGGCAGCTTCGCGGCGCGGGCATAGTGGCGGCTGTCCTGCTCGTTTTGTGACGAGTGCATCCCCTGGTCGTCGGCCACCGCGACAACCAGCCCGGCGGACACGCCGGTGTAAGCGGCCGTGAAGATCGGGTCGGCCGCAACGTTGAGGCCGACGTGCTTCATCCCGGAAAAGGCGCGCGCGCCGGCAACACAGGCGCCGACGGCCGCTTCGACCGCCACCTTCTCATTGGGCGCCCACTCGGCGTAGATCTCCGGATATTCCGAGGCGTATTCGGTGATCTCGGTACTGGGCGTACCGGGGTAGCTGGACACAAACCGGCACCCGGCCTCCCAGAGCCCGCGCGCCACCGCTTGGTTGCCCAACATCATTGTCTCTGCCATATCATCATCCTACTCATCGCGGCCCCGCGCACACGCGCGGCGAAAGCCGCCCAAATTCCGTCCCTTTCGCCGGCCCCGGCGAAAGAAGAGCCCCGCAGCCACCCGGACCGCAGGAAAATACGTCTCTCAGTATACCGCATTTACCCCCAATTTGTAAATCCTTTTGCCGATATTTCCTTTTGTTGTTATCGATTTTCACCAATTCACCTGTGGTCCCGAAGTTATCCATATTTTACCATTTTTCACTCTTCCGGCACACCCGGGAAAATTTCTGCAATTGTGTCTTTACAAAACCAAAAAATCTGTTATACTAAAAAAGGTGCCCTTCGTAGTCGACCCACGCGCCGCGCCACGCCAACCCACCCGGCGCCGGGGGTCCTCACTTCGTGGGGGTGTAGCTCAGTTGGGAGAGCGTACGGTTCGCATCCGTAAGGTCAGGGGTTCGAATCCCCTCATCTCCACCA
>JAIRTA010000101.1 GCA_031255175.1 Oscillospiraceae bacterium
TCCTTTAAGGTGTGGAACGAGGCGTTCGCGAAGAACGTGCTGGAGAGCCGCGTCTACGCGGACACGGCGAAAGGTGTGACTCCCGTGCTGCCCGCCGCTGTGAAGAGCCTGGACGTCGCGACCGGGGCCGTTACCGACGTGCCCGTCGTGTGGGACCTCGCCGCCGCCGACTTCAGCCAGTTTGGCATGGTCACGGTGCGCGGCACAGTCGCGCCCACCGTGCCGGAGACCGGCCGGGGCATCGCGATGACGGACGTCACGGCCACGGTGAACGTGCGCAACGTCCGGGCGCATTCGTCGGCGCGCGTCTCCCTGCGCATCAAAGGCAGGGCGCCGCTGCTCTCCGAGACCTACGGCGCCGACTGCACGTTTGTATCCAGCAACCCGAAGATCGCCGATGTGAGCGAGACCGGCATTGTCACCGGCCTTCGGGCCGGTACGGCCCTGATCACGCTCCGCTCCAAAACCGACCCCACCCTCTCGCACGTGGTGGTCGTCAGCGTGGCCTAAAACCCGGCGCTTTTGAGGGCCGCCGGCGTCCGATGTGTATCGGACGCCGGCGGCCTCGCGTTTGGTGGATATTTCGTAAATTTCTGCTCGTTCTCTGAAAATAATCCATTGACATTGAACCATGCGGCGCGGTAAGATAACAGCGAACGGAGACAACTGGAACAATACGGCAAATACGAGAAACGCGAAGATTTGAGAAAGAAGGGAAAGACATGAAAAAACTGGTATCTCTGGTGCTGGCCGCTCTGCTTGTGTGCGCGCTCATGCCGACGCCCGCTCTGGCGTATGACGCGCAGGCGGGCGGAACCAACGCGGCCCTGCCGCCGGTCACAGACCCGGATTGGCAATCCCCCTTTAACGACACGCGCCTTGCGGGGAAAGCGGAGACGGGCCTGCTCCCGGCGATGGGCTGGAACAGCTGGAACGCATTTCAGACAAACATCAACGCCGGTCTCATCAAAAGCATCGCGGACTCCTTCATACGGCTCGGCCTCGACAAGGTGGGGTACGAGTACGTCGTCATCGACGACGGCTGTTACAACGCCAGCCTGGTGGACGGGAACCTCTCAAATCACCGCACCAACTTCCCGCTCGGGTTCAAAGACATGTCGGACTACGTCCACGACCTGGGGCTGAAATACGGCATGTACCAGGACTCCGGGGCGCGGACCTGCGGCGGGCAGCCCGGCGCGTACGGACGTGAGGATCTCTTTGCCAAGACTATGGTGGACTGGGGCGTCGACTACATCAAGTACGACTTTTGCGGCAACACCTGGGACAACGACAAATACGGGCGCGCGCCCAACATCCGGAGCCTGACGGTCCGCGCGCCGGACGGCGGGTTTGAGCAAAAGATCAACGCGCTGGACGCCGTCGCCTCAGGCAGCGTCACGAGAGACACGACCAACAACTTTGTGAGCGGAATCGGCATCGGGGCCACGGCCGCCACCCCGACTACGCCGTATTCGGACATCACGTTCACCGTCACGGCGCCGGCGGCGGGCACCTACTCCGTGGTGATCGAAAACTCCGCGAACGGCACAGGCAACTCCATCGGGCGCTACCTGATGCTCGACGTAAACGGGACGCGCCGGTTTGAGACGCTGGTGCCTTCCACGGGTTCTCTCACCACCATGCAGAACACCGAGACCAGCGTGGAGCTGGCGGCGGGCGAAAACACCCTGCGCATTTACAACGTCAAGCGGGCGGAAAGCGCACTCTACTCAATGGCGGCGTTCAAAGACGCCCTCGTCAAGGCGGGCGGCGAGTCGGTCCGGTACAGCATCTGCGAATGGGGGTACAACAGCCCCTGGACATGGGCGCACAAGGTGGGCGACTCCTACCGCATCACGACGGACATCGCGAACAAGGTCCACGAGGGGCAGTATTCCTGGATGAAGTACCAATATGACCGCGCGGTCATTTTAGACAAATACACGGGCCTCGACAAGGCCTGGGCCGACCCCGACATGCTGGTCGTGGGCCTCAAAGACACCGACAAGGGCATGGTGGACGGCGTGAGGCCGAACTTCACCCATGCGGAGGACATTCAGCATTTCACGGCGTGGTGCATGATGAACGCCCCGCTGATGCTCGGCATGGATCTCACCAAAGTGGAAGTCGGAGACCCTGTCTGGCGGGTGATCACAAACCGAGACGTGATCGCGCTGAACCAAGATCCGCTGGGCGTCCAGGCGAAGCGCCTGAAGACCACCGCCAATATCCCCGCAATGGATGCGTTCACAACGACGTCCCGCATGGATATCATCGCGAAGCCCCTGGCAGACGGCGACGTCGCGGTCATGTTTGTCAATGTGGGCAGCACCCCCCGGAGCCTCGGGATAAACGCGGACGAGATCTTGGCCGGCCTGGCCGGCAAGTTGGCGGACGAAGGGGCCTTTGCCGCCGCCGGGAGCTACGCGGTGAAAGATCTCTGGTCGAAGGAGCGTTCGACGCTGGGCCGCGGGGAGACGCTTGAGATGACCGTGGCGAGCCACGATTCCAGGACATTCCGCCTCACGCCCATTGGTGAGCCGGCGCCCCTGGCGGAGGGCACGCCTGTCTTTGGCACCTACTCGGCCGGCGCCGTGCACTGGGCGGACCTCAACACCGTGTTCTTCGGCAATGACGGCGGCGAGACGGCGGACGCCGTCATTGAGATCGACCCCGCGACGACGTTCCAGGAGTACGACGGCGTGGGCATGTCACTGGAGGAGACCAGTATTGCCAATTTATGGAAGCTCAGCAAGGAGACGCGGGAGGAGACGCTCCGGGCGCTGGTGGAGGACTGGGGGATTGACATCTTCCGTCTGGTCATCGGCTGCTGCGACTGCAATGAGCGCTACCCCTTCTGGAGCCTGGACGACACGCCGGACAACGGGGACGACTTCGACTTCACGTACTTCTCCCTCGCGCCGGACCACGAGCAGCATATTGTCGAGACGGTGCAGTTTTTGCGCGCGCTCGACCCGGATGTAAAGTTTTTCGCCTCCGCCTGGAGCGCCCCCGCCTGGATGAAGGAGATTCGGGTTATAGACGGCGACAATGGCTTCGTGCGCGAGGCGGACGGCAGCTACAAGGTGATGCGCGAGGCGGACGGCTCTCCGGTGCGCCGGTACCGGGGCTGGGTCGAGTGGAACACCTACACGCTGCCCTCCGGCGCCGAGAACCGGCGGCAGGAGCAGATGAACTACCTGCGGGACGACTGCATCGACGCCTTCGCGGAGTATTATCTGCGCTATGTGCTGGCGTACAAGGAGCTGGGGGTCGATATCTACGCCCTCACCATCCTCAACGAGCCGGGCGCCGACGTCATTTACCCCGCGATGAACATGACCATCGAACAGCACCAGCGCCTCACACGGGCCATCAAACAAAAATTCATAGAAAACAAGCTTGACACCCAGCTCTGGGCCCACGACTGGAACATCAACGACTGGTACAGCCAGAAAAACGACGCCGGCCAGACGATCAACGACGCGACGGAGGACAACCACTACAGGGTGTTTGAAGACTCCGAAGCGGCGACGGCGGCGGAGATGCTGGCGCTGAACGACGCCGTGGCCATGCACCCCTACGACGGCGCCCCCGCCCGGCTGCCCACCCAGGTGGCGCCCTACATCGGGGAACTCAAGATCCACCAGACGGAGACAAACGAGTTCGGCACCGGGACGCTGATCAGCTGGTTTAACAACGGCGCGAGCTCTTACTCAGCCTGGGTGCCCTTTACAGATGTGAACGGCGGTATCCACCGCTGGACGAGCAACAAGAACAACGACTACGAGATCCCGCCGGCCGGCGGGTGGCGCAACCGTGTCGGGACAACGCGGCACGACGGCAGCAACGACTATGTGACGTTTACGGACAACTTCTGGGCCTGGGGTCAGTTCAGCCGTTACCTGGCCTCCGGCAGCGACCGGCCGGGGGACCGGGGCGCCGTGCGGATCGCATCCACGCCCGGCACACAGAGAAACGTCTCTCACACCGCCTTCAAAAACCCGGACGGCGAGATCGTTCTGGTGCTGAACAACGGCAGCAACCAGGCGCGGCGTGTGAAAGTCACGTCGCAGGGGCGGACCTTTGTCCAGACACTGCCCGGCCGCAGCACCGTCACGCTGCGCTGGCAGGACGGGGTCTTCACCGTGGCGCCGGAGGAGACGGACGAGGGCGCGCGCGTCGTCGCCCGTCTGACAAATCCGTCGGAATCGGACGTCACAGGCGTCTTCGTCCTCGCGGCGTATGACGCGAGGACCGGCGCGCTGGCGGCGGCGGACGCGCAAACCTTCACGGCGGCGGCCGGCGGGCATGTGCGGACGGAGTTTGCGCTCGACATGGACCTCTACCCGCCGGAAGTCTATGTTTACCGGGCGTTCTGCTGGGATGAGGATCTGATCCCGGTCACCGAGACGCTGGTGCTCGGGCACTTCTGACGCCGCCTGGGCGGGGATAAATCCATTGCGGCGTGCGCACAAAAACCCGCTGACGCGACGAGCGTCAGCGGGTTTTGTCCGTCGACGACCTCGACAGCGTGCGCACGGCCGATTTTCCCGTCTCAAACAGGCCAATGGCCGCGCCGCACACAAAGACGGCGTTCAGGAGCTCCAGAAAGATGTCCGAGAGGCCCGGCGGGTGCGGCAGCACCTTGCAGACGGTGACCATCACCAGCGCCGCGCCCAGGGAGATCCACTTGGGGTCCACTTTGAAAAACTGTTTGGCAATCTGTGTGAGCGCGGTGACGGCGGCCACCATGCCCGCGAAGGTGCCGAGGTAATCCGGTGTGATGAACTCGTTCATAGCCCCCTCCTTTGCGCACTTCTGACAGGCAAATCATCCTGTGGTTTGGGTGTGTGCGGGATGTTTGAGAAATATGGCGGAACAAATCGCCGGTCGGCGGCGGGCGGGGCCTCCGGCGCCCAAACCATCCTATGCGGCCAAGCCATAAAAAAATACGCCGGGCGACCGGCGTATTTTGCAAATATTTGGGTGGCGCAAGATACCGGAAAAACTCAGTTTGTCCACTGGCTGTGGATGATGGCGACGACTTTGGATTCTCCGTGGAGGTTTTCGAACACGATCTTCAAACTGCTCCAGTCGAGGCCCTCCTGGGCCGGGTCCAGCATGGGGATGTTGAGTTCGACAAACCGGGCCTCCGGGAAGGCCTCGGCCACGTTTTCGGTGGCGTTGCCCGTCTTGACCAGCGTATTGACGCCGATGACGGAGGCCCCGGCGTAGTCGCGGTTGTTGAGGAACTGACGGAAAAAGTCGACGGGCGTGCTCTGGATGGGCGCGCCCTCGCCGTCTGTCACGCCCCATATGTATACGTTTTTGTCGGACGAGAACCGGCGTACCTCGGCGGCGGTGAAGTGCAGGTTCCTCTCCGGCAGCACTGTGGAGTAGGGGACAAACAGGATGCCCTTCTCCGGGTGGACCCAGCTTGCCAGCGCGGCGAAGTCCTCCTGCTTGAGGCAGGTCACCACGGCAAACGCGTTTTCCACCAGCTCGGCGCTCGACGCCGGCGCGGCGCCCGACGTTTCCGGCCAAAGGACGGGGCGCAGCGCCGACAGGGCGCCGGCGCCAAAGAGGCAGCCCGCCAAAAAGACGGCTGCCAGAAACACCGGGGAACGACTGCGCGCGGTCCGCGTTTTTTGGGCGTGTATGGGCGGCATATGGCCTCACCTCCGGGCGCGGTCGGAACCCTCACCGTTTCAGTATCATCTTTAGTATACCGCATTTGAGACACAATTTCAACAAGAGAATATTTGGGTGCCGGCGTCGTTTTGGTGACATTTCGCAGGCGTGTCGGAGGGCGGGGAGATCCGCAGCCGCGCGTCGCAATAGGCGCAGCGGCCCTCTTTTTCGAGGGGCGGCAGATAGGCCTCCCGCGCCGTGACGCAGCGGGGGTTGGCGCACAGGCGGGCGCCGCCGCGGTAGGCGAGGTCCGGCAGGGCGCCGGCGGGCTCGGAGAGCAGGCCGAGCAGCAGCGCCATCCGGACGTACATGCCGAGCCGCGCCTGCTCGAAGTAGACGGCCCGCGGGTCCTCGTCCACCTCCGGGTGGATCTCATCCACCCGGGGCAGCGGATGCATGACCAGCAGGTCGGGCCGCGCGGTGCGCATCTTGGCCGCCGTGAGAACATAGACGCCCCGGTGTTCTTCGTATTCCTCCCGGCTCGGGAAGCGCTCCTGCTGGATCCGCGTCATGTACAGGACGTCGAGCTGCGGCATCGCCGTATCGAGCTCGGTCGCCTCCGTGTAGCGCTGCCCCCGCGCGTGCAGGAAGGCGCGGAGATAGTCCGGGATGGTCAGCGCGGGGGGGGAGATCAGGCGGAAACTGACGCCGGGGAAGCGGCTGAGCGCGCAGATCAGCGAATGGACCGTGCGGCCGTGTTTTAAGTCGCCGCAAAAACCGATGCGCAGCCCGTCGAGGCCGCCGCGCAGCCGGGTGATGGTGGCGAGGTCCGCCAAGGTCTGCGTGGGGTGCATGTGCCCGCCGTCGCCGGCGTTGATGACGGGGACGCGGGCATAGAGCGACGCGGCCAGCGCGGCGCCCTCGCAGGGGTGGCGCAGCGCGATCACATCGGCGTAGCCGGAACACATGATGATCGTGTCTTTCAGCGACTCCCCCTTCGACACCGAGGTGCTGCCCGGCTCGCTCATCGCGAACACGCTGCCGCCCAGCCGCTGCATGGCCACCTGAAACGAAAAACTCGTGCGGGTGGAGGGCTCATAAAAAAGCGCGCCGAGCACCCGGCCGCGCGCGCATTCGCGGTAGTCGGCCGGGCGGCGGAGAATGTCGTCAAACCGCCGGTAGAGTTCCGTCCACTCCGCCGGCGTGAGATCGGAGAAATCGATGAAGTGCCGCACAGCGCTCATCTCCACGGAAAATTTGTACTTTGTTGCCGCAAAAACCAAGAATTTCGGTTGTGGACGCGGCCTACATCAGTATAACATACCCCGGCGGCCTTGACAATCAAAACCCCGGCAAAACCCCGGCAAAGACGGGGCCGAAGGAAAATGTTTGCGCCCGGGAGGGGGATGTGGTATACTTTGAGAAAAACAGGTGGTGTCAAATATGCAGTCAATCACCGTTGAACGGGTGGCCGTGCCAAAGGAAAAGCCAGATTTTTCCAATCTTGGATTTGGACAATACTTCACCGATCACATGTTCCTGCTGGACTACACGGAGGGAAGCGGTTGGCACACGCCGCGCATTGTTCCCTACGGGCCGCTGACGCTCGACCCGGCCAGCATGGTGCTGCACTACGGCCAGGAGACCTTCGAGGGCCTCAAGGCCTACCGCGCGGACGACGGGCGGATATTGTTGTTCCGGCCGCAGGAGAACATCCGCCGCATGAACCGTTCCAACCGGCGGCTTCAGATCGCCGAGATCGACGAGACCCTGTTTTTGGAGGCGATCAGGGCGCTGGTGCGGGAGGACATCGACTGGGTCCCCACCCACCCCGACACCTCCTTGTATATCCGCCCGTTTATCATCGCCGTCGACCCCTACCTCGGCGTGCGGGCGTCGCACACCTACCGGTTCCTGATCATCCTCTCCCCGGTGGGGGCGTATTACCCGGAGGGGATCGACCCCGTGAGCATCCTCATTGAGACCGAAGACGTGCGCGCCGTAAAGGGCGGCACCGGCGAGGCCAAGACGGGCGGCAACTACGCCGCCACGATCCGGGCGCAGGTGCGCGCCAAAGAGAAGGGCTACACCCAGGTGCTGTGGCTGGACGGCGTACACCGCCGATACATCGAGGAAGTCGGCACCATGAACGTCTTTTTCTCCCTCGACGGCCGCGTGGTCACGCCGCCGCTGGAGGGCTCCATTCTGCCGGGCGTCACCCGCGACTCGGCCATTCGCCTGCTCACGTCCTGGGGCGTGCCGGTTGACCAGCGCGCCATCTCGATTGACGAACTCGTGGAGGCCGCCGACGCCGGGCGGCTGTCGGAGTCCTTCGGCACCGGCACGGCGGCGGTCATCTCCCCCATCGGATCGTTTGACTACAACGGGCGGATCATCCCCGTGAGCGGCGGGCGGATCGGCCCGCTGGCCCGCCGCCTCTACGACGAACTCACCGGCATCCAGTGGGGCAAGCGGGAGGATTCGTTTGGTTGGACGCTGGAGATCTGACGCGGCGGCCCAACCCAAACGCGCCAAAACGCGCCAGGAAATCACCGGCTGGGGCGGTGTTTTTTGGCGCGCCGCGCGCGGGCCGGCGATTTTTCAAAAATTTCCATAAAGGGAAACAGAAAAGCCAACGAAAAATATATAGGGATCCGGCGAATCGTGTTATGAAAAGAGCTTCCTTTTTACATAATAGTGATGTATAATAATTTGCGTTTTGAGGCGCGGGACCATTGTTCCCACGCCGCCGCGTCCGGGAGGGCGGGCGGCGAGCCGGAAAGGGTGCGCGATTTGTTCATCTATGAAGTACGGGGCGGAAAACGCCTGTCGGGAGAAGTGCTCGTGAGCGGCGCCAAAAACGCGGCTGTGGCCATCATCCCGGCCGCGCTGCTGGTAGACGGTGTCTGCCGCATCGAAAACATTCCCAAAATCAACGACGTCACCCTGATGCTGGAAATCGTCCAGGAGATGGGCGGGCAGGTGCGCCTGCTGGACGACACGACGCTGGAGATCGACGCCCGGCACGTCCAGAACGCCCGGGTGCCCTACGATCTCGTGCGCCGCATCAGGGCTTCGTGTTATTACATCGGGTCGCTTCTGTCCCGGTTCGGGATGGCGCAGGTGCCGCCGCCCGGCGGGTGCGACTTCGGTGTGCGCCCCATCGACCAGCACATCAAGGGGTTTGAGGCGCTGGGGGCGTCCGTCGAGGTGCGGGGCGGCTTTGTGTACGCCCGCTCGCCGGGCCGGCTGACCGGCTCACCGGTGTATCTCGACGTGGTATCCGTGGGCGCTACGGTCAACATCATGCTGGCCGCCGCGCTGGCGGACGGGCAGACGGTCATCGAAAACGCCGCCAAGGAGCCCCACATTGTGGACCTGGCCAACTTCCTCAACTCGATGGGCGCGAACATCAAGGGCGCCGGCACCGACGTCATCAAGATCCGCGGCGTACCGCGCCTTGCCGGGGGGAGTTATACGATTATCCCCGACCAGATCGAGGCCGGCACCTATATGACGGCGGTGGCCTCCGCCGGCGGCGAGGCACTCATCCGGAACGTGATTCCCAAGCATCTCGACTGCATCTCGGCCAAGCTGATGGAGATGGGCGTCGAGGTGGAGGAGTACGACGACGCCCTGCTGGTGCGCCGGCTGGGCAAACTGCGCCGCGCCAATGTGAAGACACAGCCCTACCCGGGCTTTCCCACCGATATGCAGCCCCAGATCGCCGCCTGTCTCGCGCGGGCGGAGGGGACCAGCGTCATCACCGAGGGGGTTTGGGACAACCGCTACCGCTATGTGGACGAGCTGGCCCGCATGGGCGCGCAGATCCAAGTGGACGGCAAAGTGGCCGTTGTGGAGGGGGCGGCCCATCTCACGGGCGCGCCGGTGCGCGCCTGCGACCTGCGGGCGGGCGCCGCGCTGGTGGTGGCCGCGCTGGCCGCACAGGGCGTCACGGTGATCGACGGCATCCGCCACATCGAGCGCGGCTACGAGGACATGGTGGGCAAGCTGCGGGGTCTCGGCGCCGAGATCCGCTGCCGCGAACTGCCCGATGCGGACACACTGCCCTTCGCGCAGTGACGTCCGTATGGTACATATAGAGCTTCTCTGCGTGGGCCGGCTCAAGGAGCCGTATTTTGAGGCGGCGTGCCGGGAATACCAAAAGCGCCTGGCCTCTCACGCGCGCCTGCGCGTCACGCAGATCCCGGAGGGGAGTCCGGTCGAGGACAAACTCCCGGCCGGCGCCTACACGACGGCGCTGTGCGTCGACGGGGAGAGCGTCGGCAGCGAGGAACTGGCCGCCCGGTTGCAATCGCTGATGACGGCGGGGCGCTCTTCGTTTTGTTTTCTCATCGGCGGGTCGGACGGTCTGCCGGACGCCGCGGTGCGCCGCGCCGACTGGCGGCTCTCCCTCTCGCGCATGACATTCCCACACCACCTGGCACGCGTACTGCTTCTGGAACAGCTCTACCGCACATTCCAGATCATATCCGGCGGCAAATATCACAAGTGAGGGGATATTTTAAGACAGGCCCACAGGCCTGTCGTGCGTCAGATCATATCAGGCGGCAAATATCACAAGTGAGAGATATTTAAGACAGGCCCACAGGCCTGTCAAGATTCAGAACTATCATAAGCAAGGAGGTCGAGAGATGGTTTGCCGGCACTGCGGGGAGGCGTATGAGGACGGTGCGGCGGTGTGTCCGGGCTGCGGGCGGCCGCCGACGGACGGAGAGGACGGCTGGTTTCCGTCGGAGGGGGCGGGGCCGGCCTGGCCGAACGACGAGGAGGGCCGCCCGGCGCGGGCGGCGCGGCTTGTCTACGCGCAAAACCCTATGGACATCGAACTCAAGCGCTCCCTGCTCCAGTCCTTCGGCATCCCCTCCCGGGTGCGGACGCCGAACCCCACGTTTTTTTCCAATGTTCTTTTCGGCGCTCCCCTTTACGGCGCCGAGCTGTTTGTCCCGGAACCGCTGTTGGAGACGGCCCGGGACGTGTTGGAGGCCCCTATGGCGGAAACGGAGGAGGAAATGCCATGACAGCAATGACAGAATACCGCAGGTGGCTGGCGTCACCCGCGCTGACGGAGACGGAAAAGGCGGAGCTGCGCGCCCTGGAGGGCAACACCGCCGAGATCGAGGAGCGCTTCTCGCGGCCCCTGGACTTCGGCACGGCGGGTCTGCGCGGCATCATGGGAGTGGGGCTCGGCCGCATCAACGTACATATTGTGCGCCACGTGACGCGGGCGCTGGCCAATCTGATCCTGCGGGAGGGGCCCGAGGCCGCGGCGCGCGGCGTCGCCATTGCCTGTGACTGCCGCCTCCACGCGGAGGAGTACGCGCGGCAGGCCGCCTGCGTGCTGGCCGGGCGCGGTATCACGGCGCTGCTGTTCGACGAGCTCCGGCCCACGCCGGAGCTCTCGTTTGCGATCCGCGAGCACCGCTGCATCGCCGGGATCAACATCACGGCCAGCCACAACCCCAAGGAGTACAACGGTTACAAGGTTTACTGGAGCGACGGCGCGCAGCTCCCGCCCGCGCACGCCGGCGCGGTGGCGCGCGAGATGACGCAGCTGGACCCGCTGGAGAGCGACGCGGCGGCGGACTTCGACGAGGCCCTGCGCGCGGGCAAGATCCGGCGGCTGGGGGCGGAGACGGACCGCGCGTTTTTAGACTGCGTGCTCGCCCAGTCGGTTGCGTCCGACGCCGTTCGCGCGGTGGCCGACGACTTTCGTCTCGTGTACACGCCGTTTCACGGCGCCGGGTACCGGTTGGTGCCGGAGGCGCTGGCGGCGCTCGGCTTCCGCCACGTGCTGTGTGAGCCCGAGCAGATGAAGATCGACGGGAATTTTCCCACGGTGGCCTCTCCGAACCCGGAAAACGCGAAGAGCTTCGAACGTGCCCTCGCCCTGGCGCGGCGGAACGACGTCGATCTCGTCGTCGGCACCGACCCGGATGCCGACCGGGTCGGGGTGATGGTCCGCGACCGCACGGGCGGGTATCTCCCCCTTTCCGGCAACCAGGTGGGCGTATTGCTGATGGACTACTTGATCCGCGCCCGGCGGGCCGCCGGGACGCTGCCGGCGCGTCCGGCGGTGGTGCAGACCATTGTGACGACCCGGATGACCCACGCCATCGCCAAAAAGAACGGCGTCACCGTGTTTGAAACATTCACCGGTTTTAAGTTCATTGCCGAGGTCATCGCGAAGCTCGCCGCCTCGGGAAGCCACCAATATTTGATGGGCTTTGAGGAGTCCTACGGCTACCTGATCGGCAGCCATGCCCGCGACAAAGACGCGGTGACCGCCTCGCTGCTTATCGCCGAGATGGCGGCCTGGTACCGCCGCCAGGAGATGACCCTTTTCGACGCCTTGCAGACGCTCTACGAGACATATGGGTACCACCGCGAGGCCACGCTGAACCTGGTCATGCCGGGGCTGGCGGGGCTCACGCGCATGAAGGAATTGATGGACGGTCTGCGCGGCCACCCGCCCGCCGACATCGCCGGGACGCCGGTGGAGGCCGTGTGCGACTATCTCTCCGGCCGGCGCGTCGAACTCGCCGGAAAGACCGCCTCCGATATGGAGCTTTCCGGGTCGGATGTGCTCTGCTTCGAGCTGCTCGACGGCACCCGGTTGCTGGTGCGCCCCTCCGGCACGGAGCCCAAGGTTAAAGTCTACATCCAAACCCACGGCGCCGACGCCAACACCGCTGACGACACCGTCGCCCGCTTCACCCAGTGGGCCAAAAAGCTGGTGTAAAAGAAAGATTGCCTGTCGATGCCCGGGGAATTTTGACGCCCGAAACATTCCATACAATACCCCATTCAATACCCCGCTCAATGCCGAGGAACAAACAAAAACAAACGGGTCGATAAAAATCAAAGTATTTTGATTTTTATCGACCCGTTTTTCTGCACACGCCATATTGTGCACATCCCGGGCTGAGAAGACGACCGCGCGTTTGGCGAACGGCACGATAAAAACACCGCCTATCTCAACCTCGGAATCAATCAGGCAGCCGCCGGATATTTTGCCGGCAACATCGAGATGGAGCGGATTTTGTGTCTTTACTGACAAAACAGCGGCGATATCATCACGGCTAAAGTCCGGACAGGCAAACGCACCAAGCCAAGAAGCCTGAATTTATTCGTGACAGAATACAATCCGTCGCACGCTCTTCGCATTTCTTCAAAGAACATTGGCGTTAAAAACGACACCAAATCCGTCCCACTGCACACCCCGTTTAACATGTGAGAAACGCAGCCGGCCGGACAGAAAAATAATAAACATAAAGTTGAAAAACAATAAAATATTACAGATTGCAATCAAATTTGATCGTTCCGTAGGGGCGCGGCCATGTGTGCGCCCGCCCCCGCGTTCTCCAATTGTCAACTGTCAATTGTCAATTGTCAATTGGCTCGGCGTGT
>JAIRTA010000108.1 GCA_031255175.1 Oscillospiraceae bacterium
CTGGAAAAAATTTCCTCTCCGCCGAATTGCAGGTAGCTCTCCGGCACGCTGCCGACGAGGATGGTTTCGGCGATGTTTACTTGGGCTTCCACGTGGGTTTCCTCCTGCACGCCGGGCAGCAGTACGCCGATCGTCACGTCGATGCGCATGATGATCTGGTGGCGCGTTTGGTTGATGCCGGCCGAGGTGAAGCTGCTTAAAAAGCCGGAGTCCACCATGCCGACGGGGACGATCCGCACCGGGATCGACGGGCCGCGCCCCGAGAGCAGGTCGCCGTTGATGATGTTGCCGAGCGGGATCGAAAGCTCTTCCGTGTCGGTGCTCCGCAGACGGTCGAGGACCCGTTGCGTGACGGCGGCCTTGAGATGGTTCACTTTTGCCATGTCTGTCTTGAGCGCCGTGATCTGCCCCGTCACGTTTTTTTCAAAGTAAACGAGGTCGCCGTATTGCAGATTTTCCATACTTACGATATCGTCCACCGCGCGGTTGATTTCGCCGGTGGCCAAGATATGCACCCGCGACAGCGCCATCTGGGCGGCGTAAGGGCGGATCTTGGCCTCGGCCCAGACAAAGAGAGCGATGAAGACCGTGAGGCCCAGCGCGGCAAAGCGGAGCACGCGCCGCCGGGGCGAGGCGGGTGGGCGGACGTTTCGCCGGAAACGCGGCGGGCGCCGCCGGGGCACGGGCATGACGTCACATCCTTTCCCGGCCGGCGCCGGCGGGCATAGACCGAACGCCGGGACATCCGGCGGCGCGCCGGTTTGACGCGGCGTCCGTCCGCATCCGCATATATCATATATATGTGTCCGGCGGCGGGGTTTGACAGTGATTTTACTTGACAAGAGATCCGATTTGCCTGTATCTTGTATAATATATGGTTCGGGTGTCAAAAGTGCGTCCGACGGTGAGCGGGACCTTTGGCATTCAGCCCTTTTGTCTGGGGTGCTGATGATGGTATGAATGGCGCGCGTATGATTGTGGATACGCTGATCGAAGAGGGCGTGGAGGTGCTGTTTGGGTATCCGGGCGGCGCCGTGCTGCCGATCTATGACGCGCTCTATGAGAGGCGGGAGCGGATCACCCATGTCCTCACCTGTCACGAACAGGGCGCGGCCCACGCCGCGGACGGGTACGCCCGCGCGGCCCGGCGGCCCGGTGTGGTGCTGGCCACGTCCGGCCCGGGCGCGACCAATCTGGTCACCGGCATCGCCACGGCCTACATGGACTCCACGCCGCTCGTCGCGCTGACGGGAAACGTGCCGCTCGCGCTGCTCGGCCGCGACAGCTTTCAAGAGGTGGACATCGCCGGCGTCACAATGCCCATCACCAAGTACAACTGCATCGTCAAGAGCCCGGACATGATCCGCGCCGGCGTGCGGGACGCCTTCGCCATTGCGCGGTCCGGGCGGCCCGGCCCTGTGCTTGTGGACATCCCGCGGGACATTGCCGAAGCGCCCTGCGGGGCGCAGTGCGAGAAGTTTCACAGCCCCGGCGTCCCCGTCTTCTCCGGGCGCGAGGCGGACGAGTTTGCCCGGGCGCTGGCCCGGGCGCGGCGGCCCGTGCTGCTGGTCGGCGGCGGCGTCGTGGCGGATGGCGCGGGTGTGACGGCCGCGATGCTGGCCGAGCGGCTGGGCGCGCCGGTGTGCGCCACGCTGATGGGCCTCGGCGCGCTCCCGTGGGACCACCCGCTCTTTTTGGGTATGCTGGGGCGCCACGGGCTGCCGGAGGCCAACCGGGCCGTCGAGGCTTGCGACCTGCTGCTGGCGGTCGGCACCCGCTTTACCGAGCGGGCGGCGGAGGACAGGCGGCAGTTTGCCGGGCAGGCGAAGATCTTCCACATCGACATCGACCCGGCGGAGATCAACAAGAACATCCCGGCCGACGCCGCGCTCTGCGGGCGGGCGGGGGCGGTGATGGAGGCGCTGCTTGCGCGGCTGCCGACGGCGCCGCGGGAGCCGTGGGGGGCGGCCTTCACGCCGTTCGCCAGGCGGGCGTTCCCGGAGCCCGGCACGCCGCGCGCGCTGATCCACACCCTCTGGCGCCTTCGGACACCGGGTATGACCGTGGTCACGGATGTGGGCCAGCACCAGATGTGGACGGCGCAGACGTACGGTTTTTCGCGGCCGGGTGAGCTGATCACCTCGGGCGGTCTCGGCGCTATGGGCTTTGGTCTCGGCGCCGCCATCGGTGTCGCGATGGCCCGGCCGGGGCGCCGCGTGGCGCTGGTCACGGGCGACGCGAGCCTGCGCATGAATATAGCGGAGCTGGCCACGGCCGCGGCCCTGCGCCTTCCAATCTCAATCTTCGTATTGGACAACGCCGGGCTGGGCCTGGTGCGCCAACTCCAGGATGAACACTGCGGCGGCCGCCGTTTCGCGGTGGCGCCCGGCCTGCGCACCGACTGGGTGCGCCTCGCCGAGGCGCTGGGCGCGCGGGGGCTGTCCGTGGACGGTGCAGACGGATCGACGCCGGAGGCGGTCATCCGGGAGGCGCTCACCGCCGAGGGCCCCTGCCTGACACACTGCCCGGTGGACCCCGCCTGCAACGCGTAAAGAACCGCCGGACAACCGCTTGCGGGCATCACAAAAACCGCCGCGCCGCGGCGGCGCGAGGAGACGCGCTTTGTATGACAGATCGTTTTGTCCTGTCTGTGCTTGTCAACAACCAATTCGGCGTCTTAACCCGCATCGCAGGGCTCTTTGCCCGGCGGGGGTATAACATAGACGCGCTGACGGTGGCCGAGACGGAAAATCCGGCCTTTTCCCGCATGACCGTTGTGGTGGGCGGGGACGACTATGTGCTGGAACAAATTGTAAAACAACTTATGAAGCAGGTGGATGTGCGCAGTGTGGAGCGGCTGACGCGAAAGGACGCCATCTTTCGGGAATTGCTGCTCGTAAAGGTGGGGAGCGACCCGGAGACGCGGCAGGACATTCTGGCGCTGGCGGGCCTCTTCGACGCCCGGGTGACCGATTGGAGCGAGCACGCGCTGACCATCGAGCTCACCGACCAGCCGGACATCATCACGGCCCTCATCGACCGCCTGAGAGCTTACCCCATTTTGGAGATCTGCCGCACGGGGCTGACGGCGATCCCGAGAGGAGACACCGCCGGCGCGCCGTTCGCGCTGCCGACGGAGGGTGTGTAAAAAGGCGGGACATTCGGATCGCTGTTTGCGGGGGGATACAGTTGAGAGAGATCAAAATTTTCGACACGACGCTGCGCGACGGGGAACAGGCCCCCGGGTATTCGATGGATTTGCACGAGAAGCTGGAGGTGGCCCGCCAGTTGGAACGGCTGCGGGTGGATGTGATTGAGGCGGGCTTTGCCGTCGCCTCGCCGGGCGACCTCGCCTCCGTCCGGCAGATCGCGCGGGCGGTGAAGGAGACCCGCGTGTGCAGCCTGGCCCGCGCGCTGCCGGGGGACATCGACGCGGCTTACGAAGGCGTGCGCGACGCGGTGGCGCCCCGTATCCATATCTTTTTGGCCGCCTCGCCGATCCACATGCAGTACAAATTGCGCATGACGCCGGAAAACGTGCTGGAACAGACGGCCGCGATGGTGGCCTACGCGAAAAAATATTGTGACGACGTCCAATTTTCGGCCGAGGACGCCACCCGCTCAGATTGGGACTTTTTGGTCCGCGTCTACGAGGCGGCGATAGGGGCCGGCGCCCTCACGATCAACCTGCCGGACACGGTCGGGTACGCCTACCCCAACGAGATGCAGGAACTGACCGCCTATGTCATGGCGCGCACAAAGGGCATCGAGAAGGTGACGCTCTCGGTGCACTGCCACGACGATCTGGGGCTCGCCACCTCCAATTCGCTGGCCGGCGTGCTGGGCGGCGCGACACAAGTTGAGTGCACGGTAAACGGCATCGGCGAGCGGGCCGGCAACGCGTCGTTGGAGGAGATCGTCATGGCGCTGCACACCCGCCGGTCCTACTTTCAGGCCCGGTGCCGCGTCGAAACGCAGCAGATTTACCGCACCAGCCGTCTGCTGCAATCGGTGTCCGGCGTCCCGGTGCCCCCAAACAAGGCCGTGGTCGGCGCCAACGCGTTCGCGCACGAATCCGGCATCCACCAGCACGGCGTGATGGCGGAGCGCACCACCTATGAGATCATGACGCCGGCCTCCGTGGGGCTGCCGCAGAACAAGATGGTGCTGGGCAAGCACTCGGGCCGCCACGCCTTTGAGGAGCGCCTGCGCGCCCTCGGGTTCGACCTGGCGTCCCAGGA
The DNA here is from genome assembly GCA_031255175.1 of Oscillospiraceae bacterium. Lineage (GTDB taxonomy): Bacteria > Bacillota > Clostridia > Oscillospirales > UBA929 > JAIRTA01. The sequence continues at coordinate 4,242 of JAIRTA010000108.1, forward strand.
TATGCAAAGGGCCTTCGAGCGGTTCAAAGTCCTGGCCGACAAGAAAAAATTCATCCAAGACGCCGACCTGGAGGCGCTGGTCGAGAGCCGGGAAGACACGCTGCCCGGTATGCTCGCGCTCGAGAGCTTCGTCATCAACGCGGGCAGTGTGATCGACGGTACGGCCATCATCAAGCTGCGCATGGGGGACAAGGTGGTGCAGCGCGTGGCGATGGGCGACGGGCCGGTCGACGCGTCTTTCAAGGCCATCAACGAGATCGTGGGAGAGGAATTCTCACTGGAAAGCTACCAGCTCGGCGCCGTCACCGAGGGCGGCGACGCGATGGGGGAGTGCGTGCTGCGGCTGAGCCTGCGCGGGCGCTCCGTTTCCGGCCGGGGCGTCTCCACCGATGTCATCGAGGCCACAATCAAGTCGTATATCCACGCCATAAACAAACTGATGGCATAGGGCGGAGGGCGGCCTGTGAACGAGAAGATCATGATTTTAGACACCACGCTGCGCGACGGCGCCCAGGCGCCCGGCGTCTCTTTTTCGGTGGCGGACAAGATCGACGTCGCGCACACCCTCGATGAGCTGGGCGTGGACTACATCGAGGCCGGCAATCCCGCCTCGAACCCCAAAGATGTGGATTTTTACGCCCGGATGCGCGACCGGCCGCTTCGGCACGCGCGGCTGGCCGCCTTCGGCGCGACGCGGCGCAAACACGCGACGGCGGAGCGGGACAGCCGCCTGGCCGCACTGCTCGCGGCGGAGACGCCGGTTGTCGTCATATTTGGAAAAACTTGGAAATTGCATGTCTCGGCCGTGTTGGGCTGTTCGGAGGCGGAAAATCTCGCGATGATCGCGGACACGGTGTCGTTTTTGAAGGCGCGGGGCCGCGAGGTGATCTACGACGCCGAACACTTTTTCGACGGGTACCGCGACGACCCGGACTACGCGATGGAGACGTTGTACGCCGCGCGCCGGGCCGGCGCGGACACATTGGTGCTTTGCGACACGAACGGCGGCACATTCCCGGGCGACGTGGCCCGGATCACGGCGGCGGCGGCGGCCGGGCTGGACGTGCCGCCCGGCGTGCACTGTCACAACGACGGCGGCATGGCGGTCGCCTCGTCTCTGCTGGCTGTCCAGGCGGGCGCCAGGCATGTGCAGGGTACGATCAACGGCATCGGCGAGCGGTGCGGCAACACGTCGCTTGCCTGCCTGATCGCCAATTTGCAGGGCAAGGGGGGCTATCGCTGTCTCCCGGGGCTCGACCGGCTCACGCATGCCGCGCGCCAGATCGCCGAAGTGGCGAACATGACCATCCCGGACGGCGAGCCCTATGTGGGCGCCGGCGCGTTCGCGCACAAAGCCGGGATGCATCTCGACGGCGTGGCCAAGCTGCCGGCCACGTTTGAGCACATCGACCCGGCACTGGTGGGCAACAGCCGCCGGATGCTGACTTCGGAGATGGCCGGCCGGACGGCGCTGCTGCCGCGTCTGCAAGCCTACGACCCCTCCGTGACGCGGGACAGCCCGGTGTTGCTGACCGCGCTGCGCCGGCTCAAAGAGAAGGAACACGAGGGGTACCAATACGAGGCGGCGGAAGCCAGTTTCGATCTCGTGGTGCGCCGGCTGACGGGTACATACCGGCCGTGTTTTGAGTTGCTCCACTTCAAGACCATCGGCGAACACCGGCCCCATTTCTCCGCCACGGCGGTCATCAAGATCCGGGTGGGGGAGCGGGAAGAGATCTCGGCGGCCGAGGGGAACGGACCGGTGCACGCGCTCGACCGCGCGTTGCGCCGCGCGCTGGAGGTGTTTTATCCCCAAGTGAAGGGTATCCGGCTGATCGACTACAAAGTGCGGGTATTGGACGCGGCCGAGGCCACAGGCGCACGGGTGCGGGTGCTCATCACCTCAACCGACGGCCGGGAGGTTTGGACCACAGTAGGCGTCTCCCAAGACATCATCCGCGCCAGCTTTGAAGCATTGGCGGATTCGATGGAGTATCACTGTCACCAGAGGACATAGGAACGGGAGTTTTATGTAAAACACAAAGGTGTTTTGAGAGGCTTTAGCGGATTCAATGGAGTATCACTGTCACCGGAGGACATAGGAATTTTATGTAAAACACGAAGATGTTTTGACGACATAGAGGAGGGTGAGACTGTGGGGATGACGGCGACGCAGAAGATTTTGGCGGCCCATGCGGGGCGGGAGGCGGTGGCGGCGGGCGAGCTGCTTACCGTGCCTGTCGATCTGGTGCTCGGCAACGACATCACGGCCCCGGTTGCCATTCGGGAGATGGAGCGGGCCGGGTGTGACCGTGTCTTCGACCGGGATAGGATCGCCCTGGTGCTGGACCATTTCACCCCCAACAAGGACCTCGCCGCCGCCCGTCAGTGCAGTGCCGTGCGCGCGTTTGCCGAACGGCACGCGATCAAGCATTTTTATGACGTGGGGGTCATGGGCGTCGAACACGCGCTGCTGCCGGAAAAAGGGCTGGCGGCGCCCGGCGAGGTGATCATCGGCGCGGATTCCCACACCTGCACCTACGGCGCGTTGGGCGCGTTTTCCACCGGCGTGGGCAGTACGGACATGGCGGCCGGCATGGCGACGGGCCGGGCCTGGTTTAAGGTGCCCGGCGCCATTCGGGTGGAACTCACGGGGACGCTCGCGCGGCCGCTGTGCGGCAAAGACGTCGTGTTGCGCCTCATCGGACTGTTGGGGGTGGACGGCGCGCAATATCTGTCCTTGGAATTCGGGGGGGCGGGCGTCGCGTCTCTGCCGATGGACGACCGCTTTACGGTCGCGAACATGGCGGTCGAGTGCGGGGCCAAGAACGGACTTTTCCCCGTGGACGCCGCCACCCGGGCCTATCTGTCGGGGCGCGTCACGCGGCCCTGGACGGACTGCACCGCCGACGGGGACGCCGTCTACGAGCGGACGGTCACCGTCGACCTGGACGCGCTCACGCCGCTGGTGGCCTGTCCGCATCTGCCGTCGCGCGTGCGCCCGGCGTCGGAACTCTCTCACGTGCCCGTCTCGCAGGTGGTCATCGGCTCCTGCACCAACGGGCGGTTGGAGGACATGCGCGCGGCCGCGGAGGTCCTGCGGGGCCGCCGCGTGCGCGGCGGCGTGCGCTGCCTTGTGATCCCCGCCTCGCAGGAGATCTATTTGCAGTCGCTGCGGGAGGGGTTGCTGGAGGTGTTTGTGGAGGCGGGCGCCGCCGTGTCGACGCCCACCTGCGGGCCCTGCCTCGGCGGGCACATGGGGGTCCTCGACGAGGGGGAGGTGTGTGTGTCCACGACAAATCGGAACTTTGTCGGGCGCATGGGACACACAAAATCGGAGGTCTATCTGGCGGGCCCCGCCGTGGCCGCCGCCTCCGCCGTGGCGGGGCATATCGCCGTGCCGTGAGGGGCCGCGAAAGGCATTCGGCCGGATTTCCCGGCGAAAGGGAGGCTTTGAGCGTGAGCATCTTTGTATACGGAGACAACGTAAACACGGACGTCATCATCCCGGCGCGTTATCTGGTGCGCAGCGACCCGGCGTCGCTGGCCGCCCACTGCATGGAGGACATCGACGCGGACTTCGCCCAAACGGTGGCGCCGGGCGACGTCGTGGTGGCCGGGCAAAATTTTGGCTGCGGGTCGTCCCGGGAGCACGCGCCGCTGGCGCTGCGCGCCTGCCGGGTGTCCTGCGTGATCGCCAAGAGTTTTGCCCGTATCTTTTACCGCAACGCGATCAACATCGGTCTGCCCATCCTGGAATGCCCGGAGGCCGTCGACGGGATCTCCCCGGGCGACAGGGTGACGGCGGACATCGCGACGGGCCGGATCGAGAACAAAACCACCGGCCGGGTCTTTGCGGCGCGGCCCCTGCCGCCGTTCGTGCGGGGCATCATCGACGCCGGCGGTCTTCTGCCGTGGATCGCCCGGGCGGAAACCGGCGCGTCGGACGACGGGGAGGGCGCGGTATGAACGGGCGCATCGCGCTGCTGCCCGGCGACGGCGTCGGGCCCGAAGTGATCGCGGTGTGCCGCCCGGTCCTGGAGGCGGTGGGGCGGCGTTTCGGCCATGTGTTCTCCTTTGCGGAGGCCCCGATCGGCGGGCACGCGCTGGAGACACGGGGCGTTCCGCTGCCGGAGGAGACGGTGGCGCGGTGCCGCGCCGCCGACGCCGTATTGCTGGGCGCCGTCGGCGGCCCTCAGTGGGACGAAAACCCGGCCCCTCTGCGGCCGGAGGCGGGCCTGCTGGGGCTGCGCGCCGCGCTGGCGCTGTATGTCAACCTGCGGCCGGCCGTGCTGTATCCGTGTCTGCAGGCGGCCAGTCCGCTGAAACCCGAGACGTCGGGCGGGGCGTTTGACATCTTGATCGTGCGGGAACTCACCGGAGGACTGTACTACGGCGCGCGCGGACGCACGGAGGCGGGCGCCGTCTTTGATACGATGGTTTACTCGGAGCACGAGGTGGAACGGGTGGGCCGGCGCGCCTTCGCGCTGGCGCGCGCGCGCCGCGGCCGTCTCACCAGTGTGGACAAGGCCAATGTGCTGGACACGTCCCGCCTGTGGCGCGCCGTCATGCACCGCCTGCGCGCGGAGTACCCGGACGTGACGTATGAGGACATGCTGGTGGACAACGCCGCGATGCAGCTTGTGCGCCGCCCCGGCGCCTTTGACGTATTGGTCACGGAGAACACGTTTGGAGACATCCTGTCGGACGAGGCGGGCGCCGTCACCGGATCCATCGGCCTGCTGCCGTCCGCGAGCCTGGGAGAGGGCCGCTTCGGCCTGTACGAGCCGGTTCACGGTTCCGCGCCGGACATCGCCGGGCAGGACCGGGCCAACCCGGCCGCCGCCGTGTTCTCCTGCGCGCTGATGCTGCGACACACCTTCGGTCTCACGCGGGAGGCCGAGGCGGTGGAGTCGGCGGTGCTGTCGGCTATGGCCGGCAAACGCAAAACGGCCGATCTGGCCGGCCCGGGCGACACCCCGGTGGGGACCCGCGCCTTCGGGGCGCTGATTGTGGAGGCGTTGATGTCATGGCAGAACAGATAGACGCGCGGACACTTTTTCGGGACGCGTCGGCCCACGGCGGGCGGACAGTGGCCCTGCGCGGCTGGCTGCGCACCGTGCGCGCCGGGAGGACGCTGGCGTTTTTGGAGTTGGGCGACGGCTCGACGGTGCGGGCCGTCCAGGTGGTGGCCGACGCGTCGCTGCCGGGTTTTGCCGCGCTGTCCAAGCTGGGCGCGGGCGCGGCGGTTCTCGTGCGGGGAGAACTGGTGCTGACGCCGGAGGCCCGTCAGCCCTTTGAGATCCGGGCCCAATCCGTCGAGGTCGAGGGTACCTGCGCGCCGGACTATCCGCTCCAAAAGAAGCGCCACTCTATGGAGTATCTGCGCACCGTGGCCCATCTGCGCCCGCGCGCCCGGACGTTCCAGTCCGTCTTCCGCGTGCGCAGCGAGGCCGCCTTTGCCGTGCACGACTTCTTCCACCGCCGGAATTTTGTTTTGGTTCACACGCCCATTGTCACCGGTTCGGACGCCGAGGGGGCGGGGGAGATGTTCCGGGTGACGACGCTGGACGCGGCCGCGCCGCCTCGAACGCCGGACGGCCACGTGGATTTTGCCAAAGATTTCTTCGGCAAGCAGACCGGTCTCACCGTGTCGGGGCAGTTGGAGGCCGAGGCCTTCGCACTGGCGTTTGCCAAGACATACACCTTCGGCCCCGCGTTCCGCGCGGAAAATTCCAATACGCCGCGCCACGCCGCGGAATTTTGGATGATCGAGCCCGAGATAGCCTTTGCCGACTTGCGTGACGACATGTGCCTGGCCGAGGATTTGGTGAAGTACATCATCGCGCATGTGCTGGCGGCGTGCCCGGAAGAAATGGAATTTTTTGACAAATTTATCGATCCGACGCTGCTGGCGCGGCTCGCGGCCGTACGGGACAGCACCTTCGCGCGTATGACATACACGGAGGCGGTGGAGGTGCTGTCGCGCGAGGCGGACCGGTTCACCTATCCGGTCTCCTGGGGCGCCGATCTGCAGACCGAGCACGAGCGGTTTTTGACGGAACAGGTGGTGCGAAGGCCGGTCTTCGTCACAGATTATCCGCGGGAGATCAAGGCCTTTTATATGCGGCAAAATGACGACGGGAAGACCGTGGCGGCTATGGACCTGCTGGTGCCGGTCGTGGGTGAGCTTGTCGGCGGAAGCCAGCGTGAGGAGCGCGCGGACGTACTGGCGGCGCGCCTTCGCGCGCTCGGCCTTCCGGAGGCCGACTACGCCTGGTACTTGGACTTGCGGCGTTTCGGCGGGGTCCGGCACGCAGGGTTCGGTCTGGGCTTCGAACGCATGCTCATGTATCTCACGGGCATGGCCAATATCCGTGACGTCGTTGCGTTCCCCCGCACCAGCGGCTCGGCGGAATTTTGAGAGACGCGAAGCGTCGGCGAACCGCCGGCTTTAGCGGGGGATGACATCAAGCGAGACATCGAGCGAGAGATCAAGCGAGGGATGACGATGAGGATCTTATATCTGGACTGTTTTTCCGGCATCAGCGGCGACATGACGGTGGCGGCGCTGGCCGACCTGGGGGTGCCGCCCGGCGTCGTGGACGAGGGCCTGCGCGCCCTGTCTCTGGACGGATATCGGACGGAGTGGACGTCCGTGCGCAAAAACGGCATCGAAGCGAGGCGGTTCTCGGTGCCGTTGGAAGAGGAAGACGGCGCGCACGGCGGCCACGCACACCGCACGATGGGAGATATCCGGGCGCTGCTGGCGTCGTCGGCGCTGCCGCGCGCGGTGCGGGAACGGGCGCTGTCGGTTTTCGACGTCATCGCGCGGGCCGAGGGGGCCGTCCACGGGCAGCCGCCGGAGGAGGTGCGCTTTCATGAGGTGGGCGCCGTCGACTCGATCGTCGACATCGTGGCCGCCGCGCTGTGCTTGGCCCATCTGGCGCCCGACGAGATCCACGTCTCCCCTCTGCGGGAGGGGCGCGGCTTTGTCTCATGCCGGCACGGCCGCATCCCGGTGCCCGCCCCGGCCACGCTGGCCATACTGCGGATGTGCGGCGCGCCGGTGGCGTTCACGGACGTGGAGGGGGAGATGATCACGCCCACAGGCGCCGGCCTTGTGGCGGCGCTGGCCGCGCGGGTGGGTGTGCCGTGCCCGGCGGGGGTTGTGCGCGCCGTCGGTTACGGCGCGGGCCAAAAGGACTTCGAACACCCCAATCTGCTGCGCGCCGTCCTGGTGGAGACGGCGGAGGCGGAAGCGGCGGCGGCCGGGCGGGACACGGTGTGTGAACTGGTCGCCGTGGTGGACGACGCCGCGGGAGAGTCGCTGGCCTACGCGGCGGAGCGCCTGTGGGGCGCCGGCGTGAAAGAATGCTACTTTACGCCGGTCACAATGAAAAAAGGACGCCCGGGCGTCCAGATCACCGTGCTGTGCGCGCCGGAGGACGAGGCGGCGGCGGCGGAGCTGCTGTTTCGTCACACGGCCACGATCGGCTTGCGCCGGCGGCTTGCGGAACGGCATGTGATGGACAGAGCGGAGCGGGTGGTGGATACGCCGTACGGGCCGATCGCCTGTAAGGTGTCGCGCCGGGGCGGTGTGGTGAAGGTCAAGCCGGAGTATGAATCTCTGCGGGCCGCCGCGCTGGCGGCGGACGCGCCGCTGCGCGACGTATGCCGCGCCGCGCTGACGGCCTGGGAAAGCGCCGGCGACGGCGCTTGACTTTGCCGGGCGCATTGCGTATAATAATCTTCATGATTTGCGCCGCATCCCGCGTAAGACGGGAGCGACAGCAAGGAGGAAGGTAAATTGTCAAGTAAAGCAGGTTTTGACGCGCGCAGACTCGTACTCACGGCGCTGCTCACGGCCATTGTGGTCGTGTTGCAGATGCTCGGAGCGTTCATACGCTTCGGGATGTTCGAAATAGCCCTTGTGCTTGTGCCGATTGTTGTGGGCGGAGCGCTTTACGGCGCGCTCACGGGGGCATGGCTTGGGCTGGTGTTTGGGATCGTAGTCCTTCTCAACGGCGACGCCACGGTTTTTTTACAGATCAACGCCGCGGCCACGGTGGTACTCGTACTTTTGAAGGGCGCGGCGGCCGGCCTGGCGGCGGGTGTGGTGTACAGGCTGTTTGAGAGGCGCAGTCAGAGATTGGCGGTGCTGTTGGCCGCCGTGGTGACGCCGATTGTCAACAGCGGCATTTTCGCGCTGGGCTGCTACGCGTTTTACGCGCCGGTGCTCAGCGAATGGGCGGGCGGGCCGGAAAAACTGACCTCGTATATTTTCCTCACGCTCATCGGGTTGAATTTCGTCTTCGAATTTGCCACGGACATCATATTGAGCAACGTGATACTGCGCATTACAAAGATAGGAAAAAGGCAGTTTAGCGCGAAAAACGCGTAAAATCTGGAGGACAGCTTATGATTCTGGCTATCGACGTGGGCAACTCGAACATCGTCATAGGGTGTATAGACGGGGACAATATCTCGCACAAATACCGCATGGAGACGGACACGTCAAAGACGGAAGACGAGTACGCGGCGGGGATATGCCAGATCATGTCGCTCGATGCGGTCGGCATCTCGGCGTTCGCCGGCGCTATCATATCCTCCGTCGTGCCTCCGCTGACTGAGATCATCAAGGCGGCGGTCAAGAGGTTGACCGGCCTTGACGCGCTCATTGTCGGCGCCGGGTTGAAGACGGGGCTGAACATACGCATCGACAACCCCGCGCAGCTCGGCAGCGACCTCGTGGCCACGGGCGTCGCGGCGGCGGCGGCGTATGAGCTGCCCGTGATCATCTTCGACATGGGCACCGCCACAACGATCGGCATCGTGGACGGGAAGGCGAATTTCATCGGCGGGGCCATCTTTCCCGGCGTCGCGCTGTCGATGGACGCGCTCGTGAGCAGGACGTCACAGCTCCCCAAAGTGCCCATCGAGGCGCCGGCCCGCGGCATTTCGACAAATACGGTCGACTGCATGAAGAGCGGCGCGATCTTCGGCACGGCCGCAATGATGGACGGCATGATCGACCGCTTTGAGAAGGAACTCGGCGTACCCGCGCGCGTGGTCGCGACAGGCGGCCTCTCCGCCCGTGTGGTGCCCTACTGCCGCCACGCGATTGTCCACGACGAAACGCTCCTGCTGCGAGGGCTTAAGATTTTGTATGAAAAGAACCGGAAACAGTGAGAGCAAAGACGGTTTGCACAAAAACGGGTCGTTCTGATTGCACAATCAGAACGACCCGTTTGAAATTGCCTTGTCCTGCTATTGCAGCACCACATTTTCACTGCCGAACCAGTCGGACAGTTCGCGCAGCAGCCGGGGGTCCGGGTTGCAGACCGCGCCGAGTTTCCGGCCGGTGTCGCTGTGGTAGAGGACTGTTTTTACCGTGCCGGGAAACATCGTAAACAGCGCGGGCAGGCGGGCCGCCTTTGGGTGGTCGCCGGGCAGCCGGACAAACAGCGTCTGCGGCGGCGGGGGCGGTTGGGTCATCGGGTCGCCCTCAAGGGGCTCGAAGTCGGCCAGCGGGCGCAGCTCGTCCACGAGGATCTGCGGTTCGCGGTCCTCGCGGACGCTGATCCGGCCCGTCACCACCGCGGCGTGGTCGGCCTTGAGGTAGGGCCCGCATCGGGCCAGCGTCGACGCGAACACCAGGAGCTCGATGGTGGAGGCCGTCGTGTCCTCCAGTGTGACGTAGGCCATGAGGGAATTGTTGCGGGTGGTCTTGGTGCGCACCGCGGTGAGCAGACCCGCCAGCGTCACGCGCTGTTCATCCCGAAAGACCGTCGGCCCGCCCTCCTGCGAAAAGTCGTTTAAGATGCGCCGCACCGGCACCGCGCCTGTGCGGCGCAGTTCGTTTTGGTAGGCGTCCAGCGGGTGCCCGGAAAGGAAGAGTCCGGTGTATTCCTTTTCTTTGGCCATGCGCTCCCGCAGCGGGAGTTCCGGCACGTCCGGCAGCGGCCGCTCGGGGCGTTTGCCGCTGCTGTCAACGCCGCTGAACCAGTCGATCTGCCCCTCCAGGTTTTTGCGGCGGGCGGATTCCAGATCGTTCATGATGGGGTCGTACGCGGCGAGCAGCGCCGCGCGGGACGCGCCGAAACTGTCCATCGCGCCGCAGTAGATCAGGCTCTCCGCGGCGCGCCGGTTGAGGTCGGAGTCGAACATCCGCTCACAGAAGGATTGGAGAGAGACAAACGGCCCGCGTTCGGCCCGCTCGACCAGCAGATCCCGGATCAGCGCCCGGCCGACGTTTTTTACGGCCACAAGGCCAAACAAGATCCGGCCGTCCGGCCCGACTGTGAAGCCGTCCTCCGAGGTGTTGATGTCGGGGGGGCAGACGGGGATGCCCATCTCGCGGCACTCCGCGATGTATTCGGCGACCTTGCTGCTCCAGTCCAGCACGGAGGTCAGCAGCGCCGCCATGTATTCGCGGGGGTGGTGACATTTCAGGTAGGCCGTCTGGTAGGCGATCACGGCGTAAGAGACGGCGTGCGCCTTGTTGAAGGCGTAGTTCGCAAAGTCCATGATCTCGTCGAAGATCGCCTCGGCGACGGCGCTGTCCACGCCGTTTGCCACGGCGCCGGGGATCTCCTCGGCGGCGTTGCCGCGGATGAAGTTCTCGCGTTCGCGCGCCAGGTCCGCCATCTTCTTCTTCGACATCGCGCGGCGCACCATGTCGGCCTTGCCCAGCGAAAATCCGGCCATCTTGCGAAAGATCTCCAGCACCTGCTCCTGGTAGACGATACAGCCGTACGTCACCCGCAGGATGTCCCGCAGCATCGGGTGCCGGTAGGTGACCTTCTCCGGGTGGTGCTTACTCTCGATGAAACGGGGGATGGAGTCCATCGGGCCGGGCCGAAAGAGCGCCACAACCGCGGTGATGTCTTCGATCGACTGCGGCTGAAGCCCCACGCACACGCCGGTCATGCCGCCCGACTCGAGCTGGAAGACCCCGGAGGTCTTGCCGGCGATCAGCATCGCGAAGGTCTCCGCGTCGTCCTCCGGCATGGCAGAGAGGCAAAAATCCGTGCCGCGGCGGCGGATCATGGCTTCGGCGTCGTGCAGCACGGTCAGGTTGCGCAGGCCGAGAAAGTCCATCTTGAGCAGCCCCAGATTTTCCAGCGTATTCATCGGGAACTGGGTGACAATGGCCTCGTCATTCTTGGCCAGCGGCACATATTCGGAGACCGGGTCGGCTGTGATCACAACGCCCGCGGCGTGGGTCGAGGCGTGCCGGGGCATGCCCTCCAGCGCCTGGGCCGTGCGGATCAGCTTGTCGATGCGCGGGTCGTCGCGGCACATGTCCCGCAGCCCGGGGGAGAGCTTGAGGGCGTTTTCCAGCGTCATGTGGAGGGCGAAGGGCACGAGCTTGGCCACGACGTCCACCTCGGCGTAGGTGTAGCCCAGCGCGCGCCCCACGTCCCGGACGGCGGCGCGCGCCGCCATTGTGCCGAAGGTGACGATCTGCGCCACGTGGTCGGCCCCGTACTTGCCGATGACGTAGTCGATGACCTCCTGCCGGCGGATGTAACAGAAGTCGATGTCGATGTCCGGCATACTCACCCGCTCCGGGTTCAAAAAGCGCTCAAAATACAGGTCGTACTTCATCGGGTCCACGTCGGTGATCTCCAGGCAATACGACACCATGCTGCCGGCGGCGGAACCGCGCCCGGGCCCGACCGGGATGCCCCGGCCGCGCGCGAAATCGATGAAGTCGCCGACAATGAGAAAATAATCGACAAAGCCCATGCGCTCGATCATCTCGAGTTCGTAGGAGAGCCGTGCCCGGTATGTATCCGGCGGATTCGGATAGCGGCGGGCAAAACCATCGAGGCTCTTTTGCCGCAAAAGCGAGACGCTGTCGCGCTGCCCGTCCGGCAGCGGAAAACGGGGCAGGTGGTGCACGCCAAAGGTGAAGTCCACCCGGCAGCGGTCGGCGATGCGCCGTGTGTTGCGCACGGCCTCCGGGTGCTCGGGGAAGAGCGAGGCCATCTCGTCGCCTGTCTTCACATAGAGCTCCTGGGAGGAAAAACGCATACGGTCCGGGTCGTCGACGGTCTTGTTCATCTGGATGCACATGAGGACGTCCTGTGTGTAGGCGTCCTCGCGGGTCAGATAGTGGGCGTCGTTTGTCACGACCAGCGGGATGCCCGTCTCCCGGTGGATCCGAAGGACCCCCGCCGCCGCCTCGACCGACTCCGGCAGGCCGTGATTTTGGAGCTCCAAAAAATAATTGTCCGCCCCAAAGGTGTCGCGGTACCACAGCGCGGTGTCGCGCGCCTCCTCGTAACGGTTTTTGAGCAGCAGACGGGACACCTCGCCAAACAGGCAGGCCGAGAGGACGATCAGCCCCCCGGTGTATTCGGCGAGCAGCGCCCGGTCGACGCGCGGTTTGATGTAAAACCCCTCGGAAAAACTCCGGCTGACCAGCCGGCAGAGGTTGCGGTACCCCGTCTCGTTTTCGCACAGCAAGATCAAATGCCCCGGCTCCGCGTCCAGTTCGTGGACCCGGTCTCCCCGGCCGCGCGGGGCCACGTAGACCTCACAGCCGAGGATCGGGCGGATGCCGGCGGCCTTGGCGGCTTTGTAGAAATCGACCACGCCGTACATGACGCCGTGGTCGGTGATGGCCGCCGCGTCCTGGCCGATCTCCCGAAGGCGCGCCATGAGTCTGTCGATCCGGCAGGCCCCGTCCAGCAGGCTGTATTCGGTGTGCAGATGCAGGTGGACAAAATCGGTCACGGCGGCTCCTCCTTTGGGGCGGCGGATTCAAATTTAAGCGCCGCCGCGCTCCGTCTCCCGGGCCAGCGCCGTCAGTTTTCGCAGCCGGTGGTTGAGACCGGAGCGGCCGAGCGGGGGGTCGAAGCGCGCGCAGAGTTCGGTCAGGGGCTGGTCCGGGTAACGCAGGCGCAGTTCGGCGGTCTCGCGCAGGGGGGCGGGCAGGGTCTCCCACAGCGGACTGACGCGCAGGCGCTCAATGGCGTCAATCTGCTCCATCGAGGCCGCGACGGTCTTGCCGAGGTTCGCCGTCTCGCAGTTGACCTTTCGGTTCACCCGGTTGCGCAGGTCCTTTTCCACTTTGGTCTCCATCAGCGTGAGCGCGGCGCGCGGCGCGCCGACGGCGGTCAGAAAATCTTCGATCTGCTCGCTGGCCTTCAGGTAGATCACGTGATGGCCGGTACGCAGTGTAATGCGGGGTGTGAAATCCAGAGCGCGCAGAAGCGCCAGGACCTCCCGGCTGAGCGGTCCGTGGGGGGTTACGAGCTCCAGATGGTATTTTCGGTCCGGCCGCATCATCGAGCCGCCGGTGAGAAAGGTTCCGCGCACAAAACTGCGCGTGCAGCACTCGTCTTCCAGCACGGCGTTGTTTAAGTGCAGCGCGGTCGCATCGGCGGAGCCGTAGCCGAAGGCCTCGCGCACGGCGGAGAGCTTGGCCCGGTCCGAGAGCAGCAGCGTCGCCTTGCCGGCCGCCGGCCCGTCGGCGGGGCGCCGGTCAAAATCGAACCCGAAGGCGGCGCGGCAGAGCGACACCAGCCGCCCGGCCACGGACGGACTTTCGGTGACGATCCGCGCCTCCCGCGCCCGAAACGTGTGGCCAAACAGCAGCGCGCCGTAGATCTCCGCTTTGACGCAGCAAGGCCTGTCCGCCGGCAGGCGGCACAATTCCCGTTTTACATCCGAAGAAAACGACACGGGTTCACCCCCTGGCGATGTCCCGATGGGTCAGTGTGGCGCGGTAACCGATCTCCCCGACGTACTCATACAGCATCCGGGCAATGGCCACCGAGCGGTGGCGACCGCCCGTGCAGCCGATGGAGATGACCAGAGAGGTCTTGCCCTCCTCTATGTACTGGGGCAGCAAAAAAGTGATCAACCCCTTGAGCAGCGAGAAAAACTCCTGCGTCTCGGGGAAGCGGTTTACATAAGAAAAGACCTCCTCGTCGTTGCCGGTGAGCGGGCGGAGTTCGTAGACATGAAAGGGATTGGGCAGAAAACGCACGTCAAACACGAGGTCCGAGTCGCGCGGCACCCCATATTTGAAGCCGAACGAGCCGACCATGACGACCATGACGCGGGCCTGCGGGCCGTCGGAAAACAGGTCGCGCAGGTGGTCGCGGAGTTGGTTGGTTGTCATGACGGAGGTGTTTACAATATAATCCGCCTGGCTGCGCACGGGCTCCAGCATGTGAAACTCGTGCGCGACGGTGTCTTCCATCGGCTGCCCGTCCACGGCCAGCGGGTGGCGCCGGCGGGTGGCCTTGTAGCGCTGCATGATGATCTCCGGGGTGGCCTCCACAAAGAGGATCTGATACCCGCACGCCAGCTCCGACAATTCTCCGAGGGCCCGGAACAGTTCGTCGAAGGAGCGGTTGGAGCGCACGTCCGTCACCAGCGCCACGCGGTCATACTTGCCCTCGGAGGCCATGCACAGCTCGGCAAACCGCGGGATGAGCTGCACCGGCATGTTGTCCACGCAGAAATAGCCCATGTCCTCAAGCAATGTGGCCACCTGGCTCTTGCCGGCGCCCGACAGCCCCGACACAACGAGAAATTTCATCACATTTCCTCCTCGCGCGGCGCCCCGCGTTCCCGGTTGCGCCGCGCCGTGCCCTGCGGCGTGCCGCGCGGCACGCGGGGCATGGCCTCAGGCCGGCGCCCCGGCGCCGAAGTCGCCCATCAGGCCGATCTCCGGCTCCAATGTCACACCCGTCTCGGCGTGCACCCGCTCTTGAATCTGCCCGATCAGCCGACGCACGTCTTCGCAGGTGGCCCCGCCCCTGTTGACGATGAACCCGGCGTGCTTGTCCGACACCGCCGCCCCGCCGACGCGGGCGCCCTTCAGGCCGCAGGCCTCGATCAGGGGCGCGGCGTGCCCGCCGGGCGGCCGTTTGAATACGCTGCCCGCGCTGGGCAGATCCAGCGGCTGGGCGGCGCGGCGGCGCGCGTCCAGCGCTTCTGTCTCCGCGCGAATCGCCTCCGGGTCCCCGGGCGTCAATGCCAGCGTGATCTCCAGGGCGAAGGCCCTGCGGTGGTCGGTGAAAAAGCTGTGGCGGTAAGAAAATGCGTGCGCGGGCCCGGTCAGCACACCGAACTGGCCCGTCATGCCCACATACGAGGTGCGCCGCACGACGGCGCTCATCTCGCCGTCGTAGGCGCCGGCGTTCATATAGACGGCGCCGCCCACCGTGCCGGGGATGCCGTGGGCAAAGGCCAGACCGGAGAGGCCCCACCGCGCCGCCGCCGCGGCCAGCTCGGAGAGCAATACGCCGCAGCCGGCGACGATCTCGCGTTTGCCGCTCCGTTTGAGGCCGGAGAGGCCGTCGTGCGTTTTGACGACGAGACCGCGCACGCCCCGGTCGCTCACCAGCAGGTTGGTGCCGTTGCCCATGAGCAGCACCGGCGTCTCCCGCCGGTGGGCCAGCGCGAGCAGCGCGGCCAGCGCCGCCGGGCTGGCCGGCAGCGCCATCAGATCGACCGGGCCGCCGATTGCGAAGGAGGTGTGACGGCACATCGGTTCGTCGACCAACACCGGCATGTCGGGACACACATTGAGAATATCTTGACGATCGAGCAAAGAAAACCCTCCTGACGGTTGCGGTGGGTGTATATAGTCGCCCTCCGTAAATATATTCTTTGTATTTATATTGTTGCATCTCTGTCGTGGATTATATCATATCCGGGCCGCTTTAGCAAGGCGCCCCGGGCGCGCGGCATTGCCTCCCGAGTTTGCCACTTAGAGGCCGAAAAAATCTCAAAGAAAACTAAAAAAACCCAAGGAAAACAAGGAAAAGGCCTTGCTTTTTTGTTGTCGATATGATAAAATGATTAAGTACTCACATCATCATAGCAAGGAGGCCGCTATGT
>JAIRTA010000126.1 GCA_031255175.1 Oscillospiraceae bacterium
GGGTAGTTTCGCGTGGGGGAGTACACCCGGAAGTAGTGCGGCCGCCTTTGTGTGCAGAGGAGGCGGCCGCCTGGCACGGCCGTTTGTGCAGACGTCCTCGCCCCGGGGTTCCCGCCCGCTGCGGAGCTGTCCGTTATCACGGCCGGCGCCAAAGAGACGCTCGGTGGCAAAACGAACCTCGCCCCGTCAAATGACCCGCAGCTTCCAATCATTTATACAACCCCATATAGCGCGCCATAACGCACGCATATTCACCGAACGCCGGTCTCCCTCTCTTCGGACGGCGTTGGCGGGCTCCGTCGATATTCGGCTGTATCGGCAGAGCCCGCCGCCTTGTTTGGGAAAACATTCAAAACCACCGGTTTTACCGGTGGTTTTGAATGTGCGGATACGCCGCGCATTTTGTTCTCGTCGTCCCACCGTCCTGCTCGCGTCTAGAACGCAAACACTGTGAAAATATGCACAAATGTTTGATTGTGTTTTTGGATTCACATAGATAAAAAGATATTGACATACTAGTATTCTTGTGATATCATAGAGGCAGTTGAGTTAAATTGTATAGTTTAACTAATTTATTGGCGCCACAATCGTTGTTTTGTCAAATTTTGTCTGTGCAGGGCACGAATTTGATGTCGACGCGCCAGAAGAAAACCGGCGTGGGCGAGGGCAGCGGCGTACGGAACCCGGTGTGCAGCAGGTCCTGAGACGCATGGCGCGCAAACTTGAAGAAAGGGAGGGAAGTGGTGACGATTCGCGGACAAACCGACGATCTAACATGATTTCTGATTGATTGCAATTCTTTTTGTCTTTGAACGCGTATTAGATAGAGGCAATCATTTTTGAAATTCTGTTCGTGCTGAAGAAAGAAAAAATCTCAAGTTTATGTGGTTACTCAATCTGGTATGTGGAGGATAACTGTCTTGAAGATGATCTTGCGGTGGTTCCCCAAAGGGGACGACAGTGTGACACTGGAGCAGATCAGGCAGACGCCGGGCGTATCCGGGGTGGCTACCTGCCTGCCCCATATCCCGGTGGGTATGGTGTGGGAGTTAGATGAGTTGCGGGCGTTGCGGCGTGAGATCAATGACGCCGGACTCGAGATGGAGGTGATCGAAAGCGTCAATGTCCACGAGGACATCAAAAAGGGGCTGCCCTCGCGCGACAAATACATTCAGAATTATATTGAGACGATCAAACATCTGTCCGCCGTGGGCGTCAAGTGCTTATGTTACAATTTTATGCCTGTGGTGGACTGGGTGCGCAGTGACGTTGCCCATCGGCTCCCGGACGGCAGCAGTGTTATGGCTTACCGCCACGAGAAAGTCTTGTCTATGGATCCAAAACGTGTGGCCGACGCCATGGTGGGAAAGTCCATGGGGTTTTCATTGCCGGGTTGGGAACCGGAACGGTTCGCGGGCATGGCCGCCGATATTGAATTCTATCGGGGCGTCACGGCAAAGGACTATTGGGAGAACATGCGGTATTTTCTGGAGGCCGTTGTGCCCGCCGCCGAGAGATACGATGTCAAGATGGCGATCCATCCCGACGATCCGCCGTGGTCTTTATTTGGGCTGCCCAAGCTGGTGGACGGTGCGGACAACATTCGCGCGTTTCTCGCTTTGTGCGAGAGCCCGTACAGCGGGCTAACACTGTGCACGGGCAGTCTGGGTGCCGGTGTTCACAACGATATCCCTGCCATCATTCATGAGTTTGCTCCGCGCATCCATTTTACCCATCTGCGCAATCTTAAACATCTGAGCGACAGGGACTTCGATGAGAGCGCGCATCTGAGCGCCTGCGGAGACCTGGATATGTTTGCTATTGTCAAAGCGCTGTACGATCGTGGATTTGATGGATATATCCGGCCGGACCACGGACGCATGATCTGGGGCGAAAAAGCCCGTCCCGGCTACGGCCTGTACGACAGGGCGCTGGGCGCAAACTATTTGTTGGGGCTTTGGGAAGCGATTGACAAAATGAGCGGTAGGCCGTGGGTGAGCCGAGACTTGTCCCTGGCCGCGGCGGGAAGACAGTCTCGTTGACATTGCGAGGGTTACAAAGCTCATAATTCAGAGCGGGTTGCGCGCACAACCGGAAGTTTTTGTTTTTATCGTCGCTTCACGGCGATAAGGCGCCAAAGCGAGTTGCGCCCGTGGCCCAAACAATTTGTTTTTGTTCAGTTATGTCCGTGTAAGCGGTAAAATCAAAGATATGGACAATCGGATCCATCAGGGAATCAGACAAAAACGGACAATCAGCAAAAGCGCCCCGACGTGGATGGACGGCGCTTTCCCATTGAGAGAGAGCCGCCGCGTTACGTCGGAGCGGAGGTAGGGGAGGACATATATGCCGCGTTTGTGTGTCGAAGATATAGAGAACGGCGCGTGGACATCTGACGACACGGCGCTGCCGCAGTTTTCTCTCGCCCGGATGCGGGCGGCGACGCGCCGGACTCCGATATGGGCGCATATCGGGGCCGGCAATCTGTTTCGAGGCTTTATCGCCTCGTTGCAGCAACAACTGTTGGACGAGGACCTGGCCGTGTGCGGCATTGTCGCGGCAGAGGCCTTTGACTGCGATATCATCGAGAAGATCTACCGACCGTACGACAACCTCACGTTGGCCGTCGGTATGCGCGCCGACGGGTCCACGCAGGAGCGTCTCGTGGCCAGCGTCGCCGACGCCTACCGGGCCGACGCGGCCGACGCGGCCCAGTTGGAGGCGCTGACGCGGGTGTTCACCGCCTCCAGCCTCCAGCTCGTCAGCTTTACGATCACCGAGAAGGGGTACGCGCTCACCGACATGGGCGGAGCCTATCTGCCCGTTGTCGCGGCCGACCTGCAAAACGGCCCCGACCGGGCCCGGCACACCATGAGCCTGACGACGGCATTGCTTTACGCGCGCTACCGCGCCGGCGCGCGGCCTGTGGCGATGGTCAGCATGGACAATTGCAGCGGCAACGGAGACAAGCTGCGAACCGCCGTTTTGACCGTGGCGGAGGCATGGCAGGCCGGGGGTTTTGTGGAAGCAGAATTTGTAAAATATTTATCAGACGGGCAGCGGGTGTCCTTTCCGTGGACGATGATCGACAAGATCACGCCGCGGCCCTCGGAAGAGGTGCGCACACGGCTGGCGGCGCGCGGCATCGATTTGGCGCCGGTGGTCACAGACAAGGGCACGTTCATCGCACCTTATGTCAACTCGGAAATCCCACAGTATCTGGTGGTCGAGGATGATTTCCCCAACGGCCGCCCCTGCCTCGAAAAGGCGGGCGTCTATTTTACAGACAGAGAGACCGTCAGCGCCGCGGAGCGCATGAAAGTCACGGCCTGTCTAAATCCGTTGCACACGGCGCTCGCCATCTTTGGGTGTCTGCTGGGGTATGAGAGCATCGCGGACGAGATGGCGGACGAAGATCTGCGAAAACTCGTCACGCGTATCGGCTACGACGAGGGGCTGCCCGTTGTGGCCGACCCGAAGATCATCCGGCCTCGCGCATTTTTAGAGGAGACGCTTACGCAGCGGCTCCCCAATCCTTTCATCCCCGACACGCCGCAGCGGATCGCCACGGACACCAGCCAAAAGATTTCCATCCGGTTTGGAGAGACCATCAAGGCATATGCGGCGCGCCCGGATATGCGCGCAGAGACATTGACGTGTATCCCGTTGGCGCTCGCCGGTTGGTGCCGGTATCTGCTAGGCACGGACGACAAGCTGTGCCCGATGACGCTCAGCAGCGATCCGCTGTTGGATGTGCTCCGGCCGGCGCTGGAGGGCGTTGTCGCCGGTCGCCCTGAGTCCTACCGGGGGCAGTTGCGGCCCATGCTGTCAAACCCCGCTCTGTTTGGCGCGGACCTCTTTCAGGTGGGGCTCGGCGACAGGGTGGAGGCGTTCTTCTCACGTATGCTAGACGGCCCGGGCGCCGTCCGACGCGTACTTCACGAGACAGTCTCGGGCGGTTGTCCGTCGTGACGGTCCGTGTCTGCGCGGTTGTGCAATAATATACATAAAACGCGGAATTTGAGTTTGAGAGTTGAAAGCAAAGGGGAATTAGAAATGAGAATGAACAAAAGGAGAATCCTATCACTTGTCTTGACACTGGTGCTTGTCGTTTCTGCGAGTTCGCTCGCGGCGCTTTCGATGGCGGAGGACACGATCACCGGCTCAGCCGATGATTACAACGGCGCCGACATGTGGCTGAGGTATGTGCCGATAGAGGATCCCGCTCTGCTTCAGTCCTACAAGAACACCGTCAAAAGTGTGATCGTACCGGAGAACAACGCTGCGGATCTGTTCCGTTTCTCCGATACCGATGTGTTTGAAGAGTCATATGGCTACAAAGGACTCCGGCAGCCGGAGGGTTCCGTGCAGGTTATCCCCAAAACCACCCTCGGCGCGGTCCGCATTGAGTTGGATCTCGCGTTAAAGGGTATGCTGGGTGCGGCGGTTCCCGCAGAAACCACGCTGACCGACGGAGCCCTCATTGTCGGTACGCCGGGCACTTCCAATATCATCGCCGGCTTGAGTCTCGGTGACGCGCTTGCCAAGGTGGGGGATGAGGGCTATATCATCCGTTCCGTCACCATTGAAGGTAAGGCCGCCACAGTCATCGCCGGCAACACCGAGATAGGCGCGCTGTACGGAACCTACGCCTTCCTGCGGTTGATGCAGACGCAGGAATCTATCGTCAACTTGGATATCTCCGATTTCCCGAAGATCAACCACCGCCGCATCAACAGCTGGGACAAAGAACGTCTGTACGCCGGCAGTGATGAGAGCGGTTACGGGAAAAACGGCAGAAACGGCGAAAGTGGATTTATCTTCAACTGGGATCTTTCGATTCCGAGCTCCGGCATTACCGGCAACCATGCCCATAGCAACGCCGCCAACGGGGCGGTCATTATGCCCGTTATTTTAGACAGATATATTGTGGCGGCCCGGGCGCTCGCTTCGGTCGGTATCAATGAATTCAACTTGAACAACGTAAACTCCAATTCCGCTTATACTTCGGAATACGTGATCCGGCAGGAGGCTGCTCTGGCCGACCTTTTGCGGCCCTACGGCATCAAGATCTGCCTCTCGACCAACTACGGCGCGCCCACGCTCGCCCTTCCCAACCAGGACGGCACCCAGGTCACCGTCGCCAACGGCGGCAACGGCGGTAAAAAAGTCTGGGCCGACGACACCGAAAGAATCGGTTCCGCCATCGCGGCGGTGATTCACAGTGACGCTTACTCGCGGTGGTGGTATACGAAGACCCTTCAGATCATGAAGCGGATCCCGGATTTTGCGGGTTATACGGTAAAGGCCAACTCGGAAGGCCAGGCGGGCCCGCAGGACTACGGTGACACCCATGCCTTCGGCGCCAACAATATGGCGAAATATCTGAACACCGGCGAACTGGCGGGCAAGGGGATCACGGTGTTCTGGCGCTCCTTTGTCTATAACGCCGAGGTGGACAACGACCGGTTGAACCGCGCCTATATGGAATTCGCGGAGGCCGACGACAACGAAGAATTCCCGGATCATGTCTTTGTCCAAACGAAGAACGGGCCGCTGGACTTCCAGGCGCGGGAGATTTTCCACCCGATGTTCGGCCGTATGCCCAACACCAACCAGGCCGTCGAATTCCAGATTACAATGGAATATCTGGGGCACACCACGTATATGACATTTTTAGGCCCCCTGTATGAGGAAGTACTGAAGGCCAATACATACGCCAACGGCCCCGACTCGTACACGCCGGTCGGCAGCATCCTTGACGGTTCCGCGCAGGGGCATTCCGACAGCGCCATGGTGGGCGTCAACAACATGGGCAACAATGAGAACGTCACCGGCCACAACTTCTTGCAGGCCAATACCTACACGTTCGGGCGCCAAGCGTGGGACTGGACACTTAACTCCGAAGACATTGCCGACGAGTGGACGAGGATGACATGGTCGAACGACGACGAGATTGTGGAAACCATAGTAGACATGATGATGGGTTCCCGCGAAGCGGTGGTCGCCAGCCAAAATACCCTCGGCCTGATGCATCAGCAGGGGCAAAACGGCGGTTCCAGCGCCGAGCACTATTCGCCCGGTTTTTGGGATTTTTCCGCCAGCCAGGATGACTGGACGCCCTCTTACTACAACAAAGTGATGAAGGACGGCATCGGCTTCCGCAGAACGGTGGAAGGGCGCATTGCGGACCTCTTGCCCGTGCCGGAACCGGGGAGTTACGAAGAAAAGCTCTACCCACTGACGAACCAATTTTACTCTCCGCTAACCGAGCTGTTCTCAGATATCGAGACTTGTCCGGAGGATTATCTGCTCACCTTCCACCATGTGCCTTGGGATCATATCATGAAGAACGGCAAGACGCTTTGGGAGGAGCTGATATACAGGCCCCAGATGGCCGTGCAGTACGCGACCAATCTCAGGGAGACCTGGGCAGCTCTGGAGGGCAAAATTGACAACCGCCGCTGGGCGCATACCATGCAGAAAATGATCGGCCAGGAATTTGACATGGCCGTATGGAGAGACAAGGCGGCTGAATATTGGTGTATTGTGAACGGACGCGATTTGCCGACCGACACGGCCCCGCTCTCCATCAAGGTCAAGGTCGCCGGCGGCGTGCACGGCGGGTTTGATTTGAACTACGGCACCACATCCAAAACATCCGGTAACGGCATCGACGCCGTTCCGACCAGCGCCATCACCGGCTTCAACTTCCCAAAATCCGGCGTTGGGACCAGGCCCTATACCATTTATGTCCCCTACGGTACCACGGTGCCGACGATCGATGACGTTATTCCCTATGCGTCAGACGCCGAATACACGATAGTCAAGCAGCCGGCCGACATGAACGACACCGCTGTTGTCAAAGTGACCAAAACCGACTACTTCGGCAAGCTCGTGCAAAACTACACATTCAAGTTCCAGTACGATACCACATTGGCGGGCGTTGCAATCGACGGAGTGGCGCTGGAATCTTTTAAGGCGAACAAAGACCGGTACGATGTTTACACCGCCAGTTCCGCGCCGGTGCTCACGGCGACGGCGAACGACCCGGCCGCGACGGTTACCATCGAACAGAGCAACGCCGTGCCCAGCACGGCAACTATCAGCGTTGCCAACAACGGTGCCCCTGTCAGCACTTACACCGTCATGCTGGGAGCCCCCGGCAGCGGCACGGAAGACTTCGACGGAAGAACCCTAGATGGGAAGTGGTCCGTGGTGCGTGAGAATGCCGAGACATGGGATCTGACTTCTGTGCCGGGCGCCCTGACCATCACCTCGGAGGAGGGCGATCTGCGCGGGAACAACAACACCGCCAAAAACATCATTTTGCGGGACGCTCCCGACGGAGATTGGGTCATTGAATCCAAAGTTAACTTCTCCAGAAGGCCCGAGGTAAACAACGAACAAGGCGGTATCATCGTCTATCTGAACGACCAGAATTATCTCATGCTTGCCTGGAAGATGCGTGCAACGAACGGCAGTCTCCAGCAGGGGACCCACGCGGTTGAGTTCCTCCGTGAGCAGGGCGGTACCCAAACCAGCTATCAGAACTTCTACAAAGATGTGAGCGAGAGGGCGGCCGGCGTCGATCAAGATCAGATTTGGCTGCGGATCGAAAAGAAGGGCAATCAATATCTCGGCTACTTCTCCAATAATGGAAAAGATTGGAAGCCATCCAGACTTGCGACCAGTACGCAGGTTTCGGCCAACCCCATCACCTTCACCCCGAATGTTTCCGCACCCGTCAAGGTCGGTGTGGTGGCCATGCATCAGAACGCCAACGTCTCCGCGTATGACCCAATGGATGTCTCTTACGACTACTTTAAGGTTAGCTCGGTCGGCGAGGTCATCCCCTTCACGTCTGTGGAGATCAACCGGGAGCAAGACTCCGCCGATTTCACAGTCGCCAACCGTTCAGCCGAGAGCCTGGATGCGCTGTGCATTCTCGCGACGTATGACGACGGCGGTAGGCTGAAAGAGGTCATAGAGGAACGGATATCGGCAGAGGCCGACAGTGTAGAACGGGCGAGTATCGCAGTGCCGGCCGGCACCCATTCGGTGAGGGCGTTCATTTGGGAAGACAAGAGCTATATTCCGCTTTGTGACTCTGCCGCTCGCGGGTTTTGAGTGATCGCTGACTTACTCTAGCATATTTTTGCGATTATTCCCTCCCGTGTAGGTGTAATTGTGCGTACCTGCACGGGAGGGGGTATCGTGTACGAGAATCGTCGTACAGTGTGAATCCGACTGCCGTTGCGAATCGGAGTCGTATTGTAACGGCAGCTGGGTGGAGGAACGGCGAAAAACAAGCAGCAATCGGAACCGTTGACATGCACGGAAATACGCGGCGTAGTTTTGAGAGAGGTGAGAGCAATGGCTGAGGAGCTCTTTCGTATGGAGGGCATCTGCAAGTCATTCCCCGGCGTCAAGGCGCTGGACAATGTATCTTTTTCCGTAAACAAAGGAGAGGTTCACGGGCTGGTGGGAGAAAACGGAGCCGGGAAGTCCACATTGATGAAGATCATGACCGGCGTCTACCGCGCCGATGCGGGCGAGATTTATATTGAGGGTAAGAAGGTCAATATCGACTCGGTGGCAAAAGCCCACGAGCTTGGCATCAGCATTATCTTTCAGGAAATGACCCTCTGTCGTCATATGACGGTGGCCGACAACATCTTCATTGGGCGCCCTGCCAAAAAGGGCCCTCTGATCGACGACCGGCAGATGCACAGGGACGCGAAGAAGATTCTGGACGATTTGGGTATAGATATTAACACTTACACCATGGTGGGAAAGCTCTCGGTGGCCAAGCAGCAAATGGTGGAGATTGCCAAGGCCATCTCCTACAACGCCCGCATTCTGGTCCTCGATGAGCCGTCCGCCACCTTGACGGAGCGAGAGATCCAGCAGCTTTTCGGTATTATCCGCAACCTCCAGAAGAAGGGGGTCGGCATGGTCTACATCTCCCACCGCATGGAAGAACTCAGCCAGATCTGTGAACGAGCCAGCGTGATCCGCGACGGCCAATACATCGGTACCCGAAATCTCAAGGAGATCACTATGGATCAACTTGTGAACATGATCGTGGGGCGTTCTCTGGAGGATAAGTACCCAAAATACGAGCGCAAGATCGGCGATGTGGTGCTGGAGGTCAGAAATCTCAAGGCGTTTAACCGACTGCCCTTGAATGTGGATTACTTCTGTGTGCGCAAAGGCGAGATTTTGGGCATTTCGGGCCTAGTCGGCGCGGGCCGCACCGAGATTATGCGTTGCGTTTTTGGCGCCGACAAGGTGCAGACTATGGAAGTGAGGATCGACGGCAAACCCGTAAAAATCCATTCGCCCATCCAGGCCATCGACAACGGTTTTGCCTATGCCACTGAGGACCGTAAATATGATGGGTTGGCCCAGGGCCTAGATGTGGAATACAACACCAACATGGCCCACCTGCGCCAGCTGACAAAACTTGGTTTTATCAACGACAGGGAAGGCGCGCGCAACGCCGAGAAATATCGAGAGATGTTGCGCACCAAGACCCCTTCCATCCGTCAGCTGGTGTATAATCTGTCCGGTGGTAACCAGCAGAAGATCGTCCTCTCAAAATGGCTATGCAACAACGCCAGGATTTTGATTGTCGACGAGCCCACTCGCGGCATCGACGTGGGCGCCAAATTTGAGATCTATCAACTGTTTAACCGCCTCAGCGACCACGGGGTCGTCATCATCATGATCTCTTCGGAGCTGCCCGAGATCTTAGGCATGAGTGATCGCGTACTTGTGATTCATGATGGCAGTATCAATGGCGAGCTGGAGACCAAAAAGACCTCTCAAGAGGAGCTTTTATACCTCGCTGCCGGTTATAACAAACTGGAGGGCAAGGCGGCCCCCGTGATTTCTTCGAGGAGCGTGAGCTAGATGCAAAAGATGGAGAAGAATGAAAACAAGAACGCGTTCTCCGGATTCTACGGAAACCTCGGTGTAGCGACCAAACGCGCCATATCGTCCCTGTTTCTGCTGATTGCTTTGTTTATCCTATTTACTTTCCTGCGGCCCGGTGTGTTCCTGTCAACCAATAATATCCAAAATCTGCTACAGCAAATCGTCACCTACGCCATCATTGGCTGCGGCCTGACCTTCTGTCTTGTCTGCGGAGGTAACGATCTGTCGGCCGGCGCGTCTATGGCTCTGTCCGGCATCATCGTGGTTTCCCTGCTGGTGCGCGGTTGGCCCATGTGGCTGTGCATCGTTTTGTGTCTGATTATGGGCATCCTCACCGGCATCATGAACGGTTACTCCATTGAGATCTTGGGTGTTATTCCTTTTGTCGCCACCCTTGGCACCCAATGGGTGTACCGCGGGCTCGCCAACGGTCTGGTCAACGGCGCCCCGGTCTACACTGTGGATATTCCGGGCGAAAGCGCCAGCGTAGTGGGCAGTACACAGTGGCTGTTTTACCAGTTGGGCGGCGGACGGTTCCCAGGCGGTCTGCCGTATAGCGTCATCATTATGCTGGTCTATGCGTTGATTTTGGGTGTCTTACTGGCTAAGACCCGGATCGGCCGCCAGATTTATGCTTGCGGTTCCAACCTCGAGGCGGCCAAGCTGTCAGGCATCAACGCCGTGGGTACCCGTATGTTTGCCTACTGCATGTCTGGTTTCTCCGCCGCTATCTGCGGCATTTTGGTGGCCTCCCGTATGTCCTCCGCTCAGCCCATGGCCGGCAACGGCTATGAGATGGAAGCCATCGCGGCCGCCGTTCTGGGTGGCATCGCCATCAACGGCGGCGAAGGCAACATTCTTAACACCATTATTGGCGCCCTGATGATGGGCATGATCCGTAACGGCCTGAACCTGATTGGCGTCAACTCATACTGGCAGCAGGTCATCATTGGGCTGATCTTGGTCATCGCCGTTGCCAACCAGATGCGCCGTCACCGCAAGAGCGGCTCCAACGCCCCCTCTCCCCTGCAACAGATCTACAATCGATTCTTCACGTCACAGGCCAAGGCTGGTTAGTTGACCGGTATCCACCGGAGACTATAAAATTATATTAGGAGGAGATCAAAAATGAAAGTGAAGAAACTGACCGCGCTCGCTCTCGCCCTTGCCATGATGTTTGCTCTGGTTGCTTGTGCCACTTCCGATCAACCGACCCCCACCTCCGGCAGCTCGTCTTCCGATCCCACTCCCGCTGCGAACAATCCCGGCGAGGACGCCCCCGCACCACCTCCCCCCGCTGAAAAAAAGACGGTTTATGTTCTCGTGAAGGTGCTGGGCAACCAGTACTGGTCTGTAGTCGAAGCCGGCGCCCGTAAGGCCGGCGAAGATCTGGGCTGCAATGTGGTTATTATCGGGACCGCCGCTGAGTCCGAGGTCGAGAAACAGGTTGCCCTGCTTCAAGACGCCGTGTCCGCTAAGGCTGACGCCATTGTCATCGCGCCCCTGGACCGCAAAGCTATGGCCGCCCCTGTCTCTGAACAGTTCAAATCCAATATTCCCATGATTCTCATCGACTCCTCCGTTGACACCGAGGACTACAGCGCCGCGTATCTTACCGATAACATTGCCGCCGGCAGATTGGCCGCTGAAACGATGCTCGCCAAGCTGAAGGCCATCGGCACGCCGGAAGATAAGGAAGGCGTCATTGCCGTCACCATCGGATCCACCGGTTCTCAAGCTATTATCGACCGTGACGACGGGTTCAAGGAGTATTGGGACGCCAACGCCCCCGCCACCTGGAAGGTTCTCTGGGACGAGATCAAAGTCAACGACGGCGATACCCAGAAGGCCGTCACCTTCGGCCAGGACTTCATCACCGCCTATCCCAACCTGATCGGCCTCTTCGCTCCCAACAACGGTTCTACCGTCGGTTTCGTTAAGGCCCTTGAAGAATCCGGTCGCACAGACATCACCATGGTCGGCTTCGACTTCTCCGCCGAGATGGAGGCCATTGTCCGCAACTCCGATTACAATGTCGCCACCATCCTTCAGCGCCAGTACTTCATGGGCTATGACGGCGTGGCCAAGGCCCTGGAGATCGCCAACGGCGGCACCGTGACCGAGAAGGTCGTAGACACCGGC
Organism: Oscillospiraceae bacterium; assembly: GCA_031255175.1. Taxonomy (GTDB): domain Bacteria; phylum Bacillota; class Clostridia; order Oscillospirales; family UBA929; genus JAIRTA01. The sequence continues at coordinate 12,085 of JAIRTA010000126.1, forward strand.
GTTATGGTTGTGGACAACGCCAACGTGGATTCCCAAGAGGTCCAGAACATTGTCAATGGCGGCTAAGCAAAGATTAATCTAGCCCAAGTACATAAAGCGGTTGCCGCCCTTCGCCCTTGGGCGAAGGGCGGCAACTTCATATTATGACCGTTGAGGAGAGAATCGCTATGGATTTGAATTTGAGAGGCAAGAAAGACTGCAAGTACGACGTTATCTCTTTGGGCGAGGTCATGTTGCGTTTGGACCCCGGCGAAAGACGCATCCGCACCGCCCGTAGTTTCACTGCCTGGGAGGGCGGCGGTGAATATAACGTGGCCCGCGGTCTGAAGAAGTGTTTCGGCATGGATACGGCCATTGTCACCGCCTTGGCGGAGAATGATGTAGGGTATCTTATTGAGGACTTCATCCAACAGGGAGGCGTGGACACTGCGTTTATCCGATGGATTCCCTTTGACGGCATCGGCCGCAAGGTGCGCAACGGCCTCAACTTCACTGAGCGCGGCTATGGCGTACGAGGCGCGCTCGGTATCTCCGATCGCGCCTACACTGCCGCCAGTCAGATGAAACCCGGCGACGTCGACTGGGAGCATATTTTCGGTACACTGGGCGTGCGCTGGCTTCACACCGGCGGCATTTATGCCGCCCTCTCCGAAACCACCGCTCAGGTGGTCATCGAGGCACTCAGGGCGGCCAAGAAATATGGCACTGTCGTCAGTTATGACCTCAACTACCGTCCTTCTCTTTGGAGGGAGATCGGCGGTAAGGCCAGGGCGCAGGAGGTCAACAAGGAGATTGCCCGATATATTGACGTAATGATTGGCAACGAAGAGGACTTTACCGCCTGCCTCGGCTTTGAGATCGAGGGCAGCGATCTGAAGAAACTCTCCATCGACGGTTACAAGGCCATGATCGACAGGGCCGCCAAGGCCTATCCCAACTTCAAGGTCATTGCCACTACCCTGCGCGAGGTCAAGACCGCCACAGTCAACGGTTGGTCCGCCATCGCCTGGTCCGACGGCGTGGTACATAAGGCCAATGACTATCCTGCCCTGGAGATCTTAGACAGGGTGGGCGGAGGTGACAGCTTTGCCTCAGGTCTCATCTACGGTCTTATGACAACGGGCGACACCTCTGTTGCCGTCAACTACGGTGCGGCCCACGGCGCGCTCGCTATGACCACCCCCGGAGACACTTCCATGGCCCGCAAAAGCGAGGTGGAGGCCCTGACGAAGGGCGCCGGCGCCAGAGTCCAGCGGTAAACGGCCCATAGCGGATAAGGCCTCCGAGGCGGAAAAGTGAAGCTGTGAAGCTTTTTTGTTTCGATGGCATCTTGTGTCTCTAAAAGCCAAACCTCCTTTCATAACCGTTGACCGCACTGATATACTAGCAGGGAGGCGTGGTGTGTGGTATAATTAAGTAATCCCCCTCAGGCAGATAACGATTTTGTGTGAAAGGAGGTCGGTTCCTCTGGAGGTGTTGTATACGGGGTTTCCGATGAGGGAGTCGGCTCGGGACCGCGCCTATCGCATTTTGAAAAAATCCATCATTATGTTAGAACTGGAACCGGGTACCATGGTCAGCGAGAGCGACCTTGCGGCCAAGATCGGTTTCTCACGAACGCCGGTGCGTGAGGCGCTGATCGAACTCAGTAAAACGAAGATTGTCGAGGTGTACCCGCAGAAGGGAAGCATGATCTCGAAAATCGACTACAATCTTGTCGAAGAGGCCCGATTTATGCGTCTGGTTTTGGAAGTTGCCGTGGTGGCGCTCGCCTGTGACGCGGCCCGAGTGGAGGACGTTCTCGCGCTGGAAGAAAATCTGGCGAGGCAGAATTTTTGCCTTACCAATAACAGCACCGACAAATTGCTGGAGTTGGACGACATGTTCCACAAAAAGATCTTCATGATCGCTCACAAAGCGCAGACATATTATTTCTTGGAATCTATGGCGGTGCACTTTGACCGTGTGCGCAAGATGAGCCTCAACACGATCAAAGACATCAAGATCGTATCGGACCATCAGTCTATTCTCACGGCCATCAAAGAAAAAGACAAAGAGACCGCGCAGTTCCATGTGGAAAAACATTTGTCGAGATACAAGATCGATGAAGAGCTGATCCGGCAAAAATATCCCACGTATTTTAAATAATTCGACTGCGGAACAAAAGATTTACAGATCTCTGCCCCCCTCGATGGTGACATTCGAGGGGGGCAATGGTTTGAGAAGAAACGCACCGCGCCGCCCGGGGAGAGAGGTAAACTTCTCCGGGCGGCGCGGCGTTCAGAGAAAGAGGGCTCTTTGGAGGGAGAGCTTGGAGAGAGTCTTTAAGAGGGAGACAGCGAATGTCTCATGAGAGAAAACCATCGAAAGTTGACGAATTGCCGTTGATGCAACGTGCGGATGTTGCGACGGTTACGCATAATTAATTCGCGACGGGAGGAACGGGAAGCACATCTTCCAAAATAAGGGAATATACATAGTCCCCCATAGCTTTGTAGCCGACCGCGCTCGGATGGATGCTGTCGTTGCGGTAGGCCGCCGACAATGCGCTCTGGTTGTTCGGGTCTCTGAGCAACTCGTCAAAGTCAGCCAGCCCGTATATCTTACCCTCCGCGTACTGTTCCCGGATCCATGTGTTGACGGTCTGCCGGTTGACATCCTGTGCCGCTCTGGAACCGCGGGGCGAGATCGTGCCGCCGTACACTTTAATGCCCTTTGCCGCCGCCGCTTTGAAGAGTTCGTCAAAGGCCGCGATCATGTTGTCGGGGGTTTGGCCGCTGCCCGGGAGGTCGTTGACGCCGATTAGGAACACCACATAACCGACGCCCGGCTGGTTCAGCACATCCCGCTCAAACCGGGCTCTCGCCGCCAGTGGGTTCGTCCCACTGAGCAGCGCGTTGGTTCCGATGCCCATGTTGATGACGGAGAGATGGCTGGTGTCGGGGTTGGCTTGCAGATTGTTCATCAGAACATCTACCCAGCGCGTATACGATTCGTTTGTCACGCCGTACCCATCGGTGATCGAGTCGCCGAGCGCCACGATGGATTTGTTCTGCGTCGGCGCCAAAACGTCCGCGCTGCACAGGGTGAACCAGTGGGTGAAGGTAGAGCCCGTCATGGCCGCGTCCAAAATCACGTTGGCGTCCCGCTGCAAATAACTGTTGGCCCTGGCGGCGATGTGCGCGCTGAGACTTGTCGGCACATCCCCAAAGTAGGTGGACACTGCAATTCTCTCCAGGGCGGCCACCGGGAAATCAAGCGGGTCGGACGTCGCGAATTGCCCGGGTTGAATGGTCACGCTCGTGCTGCCGCCGTTGAAGGTGACAGCCGTGTTGGTCAAAACGTCGATGTCGGAGGTATTGTTGGCCCCATTGGCTTTGGCAACGCTCGCCGCCTGGATGACCAGCGGCGTGGCCCCGTACTCGTTGGAGAACGTCAGGCGCAATTGCCGGCCGCCTATGGCGGTGCGGATGATCTGGCGAAGCGTGGCGCCGGGCAAGGTCAGCGCTGCGTTCCCGGCATCGCGCGTGCCGCCGTCGCCGCTGCCGGGGTCGCCGTAATACTGCGCACTGGCCCATGTGCCGACCCAATGGGCGGGCAATTCAGCCTTTGTATAAAAGGATTCCGGCGGGCCGAAGTAGGCGGCGTTGCTGGCGCCGGTGCCGTCGCGCTGGCCGGTTAGGATGGTCGGCGTCGTGTACGCCGGGGAGTTG
>JAIRTA010000150.1 GCA_031255175.1 Oscillospiraceae bacterium
CCTTGGTTCTTATACCGAACGCGCGGACAAGGACCGCCGCCATCTGGGTCCGCGTCAGAGGGCCCTGCGGATCAAGCTTGCCGTTATAGCCCTGGAGCAGCCCGTTTTCGATGGCCGCGAGGACGGCGTCGCGCGACCAGCCTGTCGGAATGTCCGTAAAATCCCCCGGCTCCGCCGCCAGCGCCGTCAGGGGAAGAGACAGCAAAAGCAGCGCCGATAATACGATGGCCATGATTTTTTTCATGTTGCCCACCTTCTTTCTCCTCAAATTTGCCGAACCTTTGGCTCTTTCGTTGCCCTACGAGTAGGTTTTGATGAAGTATGATTTTTTTAAGGACTTCTCCTCCGCGTACGCCCGCCGGATGGACGGGACCAAAGACGCGTCCCCGCCGGTTTCCCGCAGGAGCGTGTCCAGCTCTTTCAAAATCGTGTCGACGGTTGCGTCACATTGCCGTTCGAGCGCGGCGGCCTCGCGCAGGCACCGCGTGGCGAACTCCCCCTTTTTGACGTCCGTGCGCTGCGACTTGGGCAGGGCGCCGTACTCGGCCTTGGCCCTCCCCACAATGCCCTCGAGCTGCCCGGTCATGGACTCGCGCAAAACGTAGACGCGCGCGATGAGCGTCGAGATCTGCGCCTGCTTCTCGTCCGCGGGCGCGGGCGGCGGGGAGGGGGGAGCGGCATCCGGAGCGCGGGACGGTTCCGTGTCCGCGCCGGGCGCGGACGCATTGGCCGGGGTGCCTGGGTCTGTGTTGGCCGCCGGGACATCGGGGTTCGTCCCGGTGAGGTCCGCGCCGGGGGCCGGTCGGCCGAGGATGCGTTCCGCCGCCTCGTCCTCCGTCAGTTCACCGCGGCTGAGCTGCGCTTTCTCCTCCTCCGTCAGAGGGCGCAGGGAGACGTAGGGGAGCTGCGCGAGGATCGTCTCCGTGTTTTTTTCATGCGCGGCCAGCAACCCCTCCAGCTCGGTGGCGGAGTGCTGCCGGGAGAACATGAGAGCGCCCAGGTTGTCCCACTGCCAGACCGTGACGGCCGCGGCGGCCAAAACAACCACGCCGAGCAGGCCGAGCAGGACCTTGAGCAGACGCCTATTTTTTCTTTTCCTGCTTTTTCTCATGACGCACCCCGTTGTGTGAATGGTGTGGGCGTGAATGCGGGAAACCATATTTATACATAATTAGAAGTATTTTATATCCACTCCGGATTATATATAGAGAGGAAGTAATTGTCAAGCATTTTTGCACAACATTTTTGTGCAGAATAAAAAACACAGCGGATTTCCGCTGTGTTTTTGTGAAGGCAGAGAAAAGCCCGTTCCGCCGCCCGCGGCTACCGCGCGCTCACGTCGATGGTGAAGCCGGGGCCGTGCAGCGTGAGGTCGTACCCGACGGCGTCCCGGATGAGGGCGTCCCGGTTCAGCAGGGGAGAAACGCTGCCCTGCGCGGTCGTGATCAGTGTGTCCATCTCGTCCGGCGGCACGTTGCCGAACCAGGTTTCCATCCGGTCCACATAGTCGCCGGCCGTCAGGCCGGTGCCCGGCAGGTACCCGGCCAGCAGTGCGTCCAGCCTGCGTTCGACGGAGCCGAAGACGTTGCTGTAGAGCAGATCCGAGCCGGTGAGCAGGGAACTGCTCACGGTCAGGCCGTCGACGCCGCCCGTGAAGAGGAGCTGCAGCGTGTAGCCGTCGCTCTCCCGGCCCACGTCGACAGTTATCTCCGTGTGGAAGGGCGCGTCGTCGAAGATCAGCGTGCTTTGCCCCTCCACGTCGCGCAGAAGGACGGACGGGTCCTTCCACCTGTCCGCGGCAACGGCACTGCCCGGTGCCACGGTCAGATGCTGCGTGAGCTCCGTCATATCGGCGAGCATGTCCAAGCTGACGTCCTCTATGAGTACGTCGAGCAGCGGCTCGAACAGCCCGATGAAAGTGCCCGGGGCGGTCTGGCTCTCGAGATAGGCCGCGTTGTCCCGCAGATGGTCGCGGAGAACCAAGTAGAAGAGGTCACCGCCGCCGCCGGGAAGCCCCGGCGTTCTCCGTGTGGAGACGCGCTGCCACGAAGCGGACAGGCTGATATCCAGCGTGTATGTGGGCGTCGAAGGGCCGCCCCCCGAGGGGCCTCCGCCGGAGGGGGGCGTCGTGCCGTCGTCCGGCCCGGCGAGCGGCGGTGTGTCGCCGGTGTCCACCGTGATCTCTTCGGAGCGGACAATCAGCCGGAGTATCGTCGTCGTGCTCCCCGACGGGTTGGCGAATGTGACGTTTTCCAGTGTCACGTCCGCGCGGACCAGTTCGTCTCCCAAAATGAGATCGCCCGCGATGACGCAGTTTTTGAGGATCACGCCCGGCACGCGGATGACGACGGTGCCGTCGGATTCAAAAGTATACTCGCCGGGCGCCGTGATGTAGCGGGCGACCAGACGGTGCATGAGCTGCGCGAATTCCTCCCGCGAGAGGGAGGCTTTGGGCCGCAGCGTGCCGTCGGGGTAGCCCCGCAGACGGTCCAGTCTGACAAGCGCCGCCATGCTCTCGCGCGCCCACGGCGCGATGCTGTCCGCGTCCGCATAGTGTCCCAGGAGCGTCGCCACGGTCCCCTCCGACAGATTCGCTTCGGCGTACAGAAGGTAAAACGCGCGCGCGAGCACCACGGCGACCTCCTCGCGCGTGGTGACGCTGTCGGGCTTGAGCCGCCCCTGCCCGTCGCCGAGGAGCAGGCCGATGCCGACGGCGAGAGAAAGTTCCCTGTAATACCAGGCGTTCGGGTCCACATCGGTGAAGGCGCTGAGGTCCGCGCTTTTGCTCGTCACGCCGAACGCGCGGACAAGAATCGCGGCCATCTGCGCCCTTGTCAGGCTGCCCCGCGGGTCGATCTTGCCGTTGCTGCCCTGAAGCAGCCCGTTTTCGACGGCCGCGAGGATCGCCTCGCGTGACCAGCCCTCCGGGATGTCCGTATAGTCCTCCGGCCCCGCCGCCGCGGCCGTGGCCGGGAGCAGAGAGAGCAGGAGCAGTGCCGACAACAAGACAGGTATAATTTTCTTCAAACTATCTACCTTCTTTTCTATACCGCCATAGAGACCCCGGCGGTTTCAGGCGCGCGATGACCAAGGGGATGAGGGTGCTCGCGACGGCCAGGATGACCGCGGCGACCGCGCGCCCTATGGTAAATTGTATCTCTACGGCGGGAAATACCGTGTACGCCATCTCGTATGAGTCGAAAATGAGCGCGGGGAGCAGGGTGAGCCCAAGGATCAGGCCGAGCGCGCTCCCCACCAGGCTCGCGGACAGAAAATAGACGATATGTTTGGGTGAGATCCTGCGGCGCGTGTCACGCAGCGCGCGCAAGCCGCCGGCGCCGCCTCTGCCGCGCCCGGCCGCGCGCAGAGAGAAGAAGGCCGCCGCCAAAAAGAACAGGGCCGGCGCGGCAAAACCGATCGCCCGCATGCTGCGGATGTGCGCCCTGTAGTGCGAAAACCCCGGGTTCAAGCTGGAATTCAGCACATACCATTTGGGCACGTCCAACGCCGCGAGTCGCTGTTCGACGGCGGCGATTTTCTCATGAGATTCCAAAATTTTACTGTCCAGATTCAACTTTTCGATGTTCAGCGCGTCACGGTCGGCCGCCAATTTTCTCTTGGCGGCGTCCAATGCCAGGGAGGCCTCCTCCGACCGGGGGGCGTTCTCTGTCCGGGGGGCGGTGTTTGGCCGCGTTTGGTTCGGGGGCTGCGTCTGCTGCTGTCTGTCGCGGGCAGACAAATCGGCCTGATAGTCCTCGTTTGCCCGTTGCAGCGCCTCCCGGCCGGCCGCCAGCGCCTCCTCGCGGCGCCGGATGTCCAGTTCCAACGTCTCTATCTCGGTTTCGAGCGCCGAAAGGGTTTCGGAGCCTCTGCGGTACTCCGCGAGCAGGGCGTCATACTGCGCCGTCGCTTCGGAGTACCTGGCGGTCTCCTGCTCGAGTTCGGATGTTTTTTCGGCCAATAGGGCGCGCTCTTCCTCGTAATCCTCCGCGTCCGGGGCGTCTTGCCCCGCTTTCCTGTCCACGGATTTTTTCAAATCAGACAATTCAATTTGCCTGTATTCCATGTATTTGAACTGCTCTTCCAGATTTTTCTCCCGGGAATCTATGGCGCCCTTGAGCTGGGCCAGAGAGGTCTCCTGGTTTGCGTGGGATTCTTTTGTTTCCTGCAATTTTTTCCGGCCGGCGTCGAGCTCCTTCTGGCCGTTGGTGACCTCAGCCTCCCGCGCGTCGATCTGTGACTGGGCCCTGCTGAGCGCTTCTTCCGCCGCCGCAGGATCTCCGACCGGGCCGACCGGATCGACCGGGTCGCCGGCTGCCGCTGTCGCTTCTTCTTCGGAGCCGCCGGCGTTCTGCGTAAGCGCTTTCTCGCGGTTTGCGATGTCCTGCGCGGCTTTTTCTATGTCTTCCTGCGCCTTGGCAAGCGCTTCTTCCGCTTTGGAGATCTCCAGGCCGACGTCATCGATTTCCGATCTGACCCTGCCCTCGCTCTCCGCGTACCGCGCGGCCGCTCTTGTTTCGCCCAGCGTTTGTATCCGCACGCTGACGGCTTCGATCTTTCTTCCGTATGAGCTGTCAAAGATGGTCGGGCTGCGGCCGTTTTGCGCGGCGGCACTCGCGTTTGCCAAACGATCCGTCTCCAAAGAATCCGCGCCGGCCGTTTCCGTGTATTCCTGCGTTTTGACGGCGGGCGGCCCGTCCGAACCGCCGGGATAGGACCCGTCGTCGGGCTCGCGGACGGTGAGATATACGTCCGTATAAAAATCCAGATTCCAGGAGGCGTTGGGGATCAAAATAAATCCCGAAAGCTTTCCGTTGCCGATCCGGGTGCTGCCCCTGTCTTCGGAGATGTAAACCGGGCTCTGCGCGTAACCGGAAACAATATATTCGTCATAGAGCAGGGACCCCCGCGTTTCATCGTCTGCGATGAGCCGAAGGGTTTGGCCGATCGCGAAAGCCTTGGAATATTTGTCGTCCACCAGGCATTCGTTGTCCCGGCGGGGGTATTTCCCCTTGGTTATCTGCGGAATGTTGACGCCCGTGTCTGAAGATGTCGAAAATTGATCGTCTATAGAAAGCACCCTAAACGCGCGCTTTTTGTCGGCAATGTCGAGAAAAACATCGATGCTGTAGGCGGGCGCTACGTTTTGAACCCCCTTGAGGTTGGAAATTTCTGCCACATCTTCGTCATCGAAACCGACGGTTGAGACCAATTTGATGTCGTAGAAATGGGTTTTTGCCAAGTAGCTCTCTCCGGAGGCGACCATATCGGGCGCCACGGGGCTGGCGCCGGCGTAAAAGGCGACCCCCAGCACAATCGCCGCCAGTATGGACAGATAGCGAAAAATCTTTTTTCGTGTCTGCCGCGGCATAGGTTTTTTGAGTGCAGGCATACTACCACGCAGTCCTTTCGATGGGAACCAGGATTTTCTTTTTCCAAATTATATAATTCGGAACGGGCGATTGTCAAGAACTTTCGGGCAAAATGCTTCTATACGGCCGCCCGCCGTCAGCCCATTTCGAACAAATTCATTTGCGCGCTGGGGGGCAGGGAGGCGAGGGCGCCGAGTTGGGTGAGCTGCTCGATGTGGGCCTTCGACACCTTCGCGCAGCGGGCGGAGAGGTCCTCCACCGAGAGAAACGACTGCTTTTCGCGCTGTGAGACGATGTCCAGCGCCGCGGCCTCGCCGAGCCCCGGGATGGACAAAAACGGCGGACGCAGGGAGCCGCCCTCCGGCAGGAACTGCGTGGCGTCCGAGGCGTAGATGTCGACCGGCCGGAAGTCGTAACCGCGCCGGTAGAGCTCATAACACACCTCCATCGTCGAGAGCATGTCGTCCTCCGCGGCGGTGCGGTCGCCCCGCTTGTCCAGCGTGTCCATGTGCCGCGTGAGCGCCGCGAGGCCCTGGATCATCAGGTTCGCGTCGAACGAACCCGCCCGGATGCTGAGAAAGGCCGCGTAAAAGGCCAGCGGATGATGCACCTTGTACCAGGCGATGCGAAAGGCCATGATCACGTAGGCCACGGCGTGCGCCTTCGGGAACATATATTTGATCTTCCGGCAGGCGTCTATGTACCAGCCCGGCACACCGGCGGCGCGCATCTCGGCCTCCCACGCCTCGGTCAGCCCCTTGCCTTTGCGCACGCTCTCCATGATCGTGAAGGCGAGCTTTCGGTCGAGCCCCCGGCCGATGAGATAGATCATGATGTCGTCGCGGGCGCAGATGACGTCCTTCAGCGTGGCGAGCCCGCCGGCGATGATGTCGGCCGCGTTGCCCAGCCAGACGTCGGTGCCGTGCGACAGCCCCGAGATGCGCACCAGCTCGTCGAAGCTCTTCGGCTGCGTGGAGACCAGCATCTCGCGCACAAAGCGGGTGCCGAATTCGGGAATGGCGCAGGCGCCCGTGACGCCGAGCACGGGGTCGTTCTCAAACCCGAGCGCCCGGGAGGAGACAAACAGGCTCATCGTGTCCGGGTCGTCCAGCGGGATGTCTTGGGCGCTCTGGCCGGTGAGCTCCTCCAGCCGCCGGATCATCGTGGGGTCGTCGTGCCCCAGCAGGTCCAGCTTGAGCAGATTTTCTTCAATGGAGTGGTAGTCGAAATGCGTTGTGATGATGTCTCCGGATTTGTCGGCCGGGTGCTGCACCGGGCAGAACTCATAGATGTCGTTCTCCTGCGGCACGATGATGAGCCCGCCCGGGTGCTGGCCGGTCGTCCGCTTGACGCCCACGCAGCCGCCGGCCAGCCGGCCCACCTCGGCGGCGCAGGCCGTGCGGCCCTGCTCCTCCAAAAATTTGAGCGCAAAGCCGGTCGCGGTCTTCTCCGCCACCGTGCCGATCGTGCCGGCGCGAAACACCTTGCCCTCGCCGAACAGCTCCAGCGTGTGCTGGTGTGCGCGGCTCTGGTAGTCGCCTGAGAAATTGAGGTCGATGTCCGGTTTTTTGTCGGCGTCAAAACCCAAGAAGGTGGCAAACGGAATGTCGAAGCCGTCTTTGCGGCAGGGCGTGTGACAGACCGGGCAGGTGTAATCGGGCAGGTCGCTGCCGCAGGCCGCCGCGGGATCTTCCGGAAAATGCCAGTGCCGGCAGGCGGGGCAGCGGTAGTGCGGCGGCAGTGCGTTCACCTCGGTGATGCCGGCGAGATAGGCCACGATGGACGAGCCCACCGACCCGCGCGACCCCACCAGATACCCCTCCGCCAGCGACCTGGCCACCAGACGCTGGGCGATGATGTAGATGATGTCGTACCCCTTTCGGATGATGGCGTCCAGCTCCGTGTGCATCCGGGAGGCTAAGATCTCCGGCAGCGCGTCGCCATACAGCGCATGGGCCTGCCGCTCGGTGATCGCGCGCAGTTCGTCGGCCGAACCCTCCATTTTGGGGAAGAATTCGCCGCTGCGCACCGGGACGACGGCCTCGCAGCCGTCGGCGATGCGGCCCGGGTCCTCCACGACGACCCGGCGGGCCTCCTCGGCCCCGAGATAGGCGAACTCGGCGAGCATCTCGTCCGTCGTTTTGAAGTAGAGAGGCAACGGCCGGGTCGGGTCCGGCATCTTTTTGGCCGACAGCAGCATGTGGCGGTGGATCTCATCCTCCGGCTCCAAAAAGTGTACGTCGCCCGTGGCCGCCACGGGCTTTTGCAGTGCCCGGCCCAGCGAGAGGACGGTGCGGTTGAAGTCGCGGAGCTGCTCCATGTCCCGGGCCATCCCGTTTTGGAGCATGAATTCGTTGTTGCACAGCGGTTGGATCTCCAAGTAGTCGTAAAAGGCGGCGATCGCCTCCAGCTCGGCGCGGTCCCGCCCCGCCACGACGGCCGAAAAGAGCTCGCCCCGCTCGCAGGCGGAGCCGAGTATCAGCCCCTCCCGGTGTGCGTTCAGCAGGGCGCGCGGGATGTTTGGGTGGTAATTGAAGTGGTCGAGGTGCGCCAGCGAGACGAGTTTGTACAGATTTTTGAGCCCCGTCCGGTTCTTGACGAGCAGGATGATGTGGTAAGACCGGCGGCGGGCTTTGCGTTTGCGGGGCTCCTCCGACGGTTCCTCGTCGTCGGTCAGGTAGCCTTCGCAGCCGTAGAGGATCTTGATGGGCGTGCCGTTTTTTGCGGCCCGCTTCGCGGCGGCCATCGCGTCCGGGAACGCGTGCAGCACGCCGTGGTCGGTGACGGCCACGGCGCGGTGCCCCCAGCGGGCCGCTGTCAGAACCGCCTTGCCCACGTCGGTGGTGGCGTCGAGCGCCGACATGCGGGTGTGCAGATGGAGCTCCACCCGCCGCCCGTCCGGCGCGGTGTCCTCGCGGAGCGCCGGCGGCAGGGAGACAAAGCCGGACGGCCGCAAGATGAGACCGCCGTTTTTGTCCCGCAGGTCCGTCTCCATGCGTCCGCCCACCCGAAGACGCCGCCCGGCGGTCAGGGCGGCGAACGGCGCGGCGGATTCCTCGGTTTTTAAGTAGGTGGCCACGCGCACCGAATCGGAGTAGTCCGTGAGGTCGAAGCTGAAAAATCCGCCGCCGCCGCGTCCGGCGCGATGCTGTACCGAGAGAACCGTCCCCTCGACAACGACGGCGTCCGTCTTTTCGGCCAGCCGCCGCATGGGGACGGCCTCGCCCTTGGGCGGGCGGCCCCACGAGGTTTCACCCGCCGCCGTCGCCGGGGCGGCGGCGCGGGGCGGCGGCGCGGGGCGGCGCCCCAGCGTGCCGATCCGCACGTGCCGCAGCCCGTAGTGAGACGACAGCCGCCGTTCGAGCCGCAGCAGCAGCGCGTCGTCGGCCCGCGCCTCCGGGTCGGAGAGCGTGATGTCCATCGTCCGGCGGTCGCGAAAGAAGGTGGCGCCGTGGATCAGCAAAGACGCCACCGCGGCGTGGTCGCCGTCCTCGGTGGGGCAGTCGGAAAACAGGTCGTGAAAACGTGGCAAGGCGTCCATGATGTCTCTCCCCAAAAAAATATCACACGGGCCCGCTCTGCCCGGCGTCGAGCCGTTCGACGAGGTCGCAGAGCGCGTCCAGCAGTTTGTCCTGCGGGGCGCGGCCGACGATCTCCCCGCGGCGAAAGAGCAGCCCCACGCCGTCGCCGCCGGCAATCCCGGCGTCGGCCCGGCGGGCCTCGCCGGGCCCGTTGACGGCGCAGCCCATCACGGCCACGGTCACGGGGCGCGTCAGGTGGGCGAGCCGCCGCTCCGCTTCGGCGGCCAGCCGGATGACGTCGATGCGGCAGCGCCCGCAGGTGGGGCAGGCGATCACGTCCGCGCCGCGCCGGTACAGCCCGGCCGCCCGCAGGATGGCAAACCCCGCGGCGATCTCTTCCGCCGGATCGGCGGTCAGGGAGACGCGGAGCGTGTCGCCCAGGCCGTCCAGCAGCAGCGCGCCGAGGCCCACGGCCGAGGTGACGACGCCGCGCGCCCGCGTGCCCGCCTCGGTGATGCCGAGGTGCAGGGGCAGCCGGGTGCGCCGCGCCATCAGGCGGCAGGCGGCGACGGTCGTCGGGACGTCGGAGGCCTTGAGCGCCACGCAGATGTCCTCAAAGTCAAAGCGGTGCAGCAGGGCCACCTGCTCCAGCGCGGCCTCGACCAGTGCCTCGGGCGTCACGCCGCCGTGCCGCGCCAGCAGGCTGTCGGGCAGGCTGCCGCCGTTGACGCCCACGCGGATGGGCACGCCGGCCCGCCGGCAGGCGTCCGCCACGGCGCGCACCCGCTCCGGCGCCCCGATGTTGCCCGGGTTCAGGCGGATCTTCGCGGCGCCCGCCGCCACGGCGTCCAGCGCCAGCCGGTAGTCGAAGTGGATGTCGGCCACCACCGGCAGCGGCGAAGCCGTACAGACCGCGGCCAGCGCGGGGACGGAGGCTTTGTCCGGCACGGCCACCCGCACGATGCGGCAGCCGGCCGCGCGCAGGCGCTCGATCTGTGCCAGCGTGGCCGGCGCGTCGTGCGGGTCGGTGTTGGTCATCGACTGCACAGAAATATCGGCGCCGCCTCCAATGGTGACGTCGCCGACGCGAATGGGTCTCGTGTGTTCCCGCGTTGTCATGGCAACCTCCGAAACGCCGGCCGGGCGCGGCGTCATTTCCAGCCGAACAGACGTAAAATATCGTTGAAGAACACGAAGATCATCAGGCCGAAGAAGAGGATCAGCCCGGCGGCGTGGATGTAGCCCTCGTATTTCGGGTTGAGGGATTTGCGCCGCGTCAGAGACAAAAGGGCGTCGATGGCGAGGAAGAACAGCCGCCCGCCGTCCAGCGCCGGCAGCGGCAGCAGGTTCATCGCCGCCAGATTGATCGCGAGAAAGGCCGCGAGGTTCAATAGGCTCAGCGTCTTTACGCCCATAGTGGCCGTCTCGTCCTGTACGATATCGTTGACGACGCCGCCCATGCCCACGGGGCCCATCAGGTCATCGACCTGCGCCCGCCCGCCGATGAGGTCCCCGAGGCTCACCCAGACCAGGCGCACATTGTCAACCGCGCCGTACCAGGCCTGCTGGAGCTTGACGCCCAGCGTGGCGGGCAGAGAGTCAAAATAAAAGCCGTACCGCAAAACGCCGCTCTCGTCGGGGACGGAGCGCGTCAGCGGCAGATCCAGGAGCCGCAGCCGCCGGCCGTCCCGCTCCAGCGTGATGTCGAAGGGCTCGCCCGCGCCCAGGGACAAAAAGAGGTTGATGTCCGCGCTCACATAAATGGCGTGGCCGTTGATGTCCACAATGCGGTCGCCGGGCAAAAAGCCGTCCTCCCCCGCGAAGGCGAAGCCGGGCATCGTGCCGGCGAGTTTGGTGTCCGCGTACCACGACACCGGCAGGTTGACGATGACCAGCAGGAGAAACCCCACCAAAAAGTTCATCAGCGAACCCGCCGCCAGCACGAGCGCGCGCCGGTGGCGTTTGGCGTTTGGAAAGGCGTGCGTGTCGCTGGGGTCGGGCGTCTCGTCCTCCGCCATCGCGCAGAAGCCCCCGAGGGGGAGCGCGCGCAGGGAGTAGAGCGTCTCGCCCTTTTTCTTTTTCCACAGCTTCGGGCCCATGCCGACGGCAAATTCATGGACGCGGATGCCGGAGAGTTTGGCCGTGATAAAGTGGCCGAACTCATGGGCCGTGACCAAGACGCCCAAGATCAAAATGAGCAGCAGGATCGATACGACAATCGAAAAAAACAAACGGCATTCTCCTTATCAATCACAGTCATGGGGACATCGCCCGGGGGTGCGCCGGCCCTCAAACGGGACTCTTGCGGCGCAGCCGCACGAACGCGCGGGCGGCGCGGTCGGCCTCCAAAATGTCGTCCAGCGAACCGCCGCCCGACGGCACGGCGGCGAGCGCCGCCTCCGCGTACGCCGCGATGTCCAAAAATCCGATCTTATTTTCCAAAAATAGGGAAACAGCCGCCTCGTTGGCTCCGTTCAGCACGGCGGGCGCCGTGCCGCCCCGCGCGTCGGCCTCGCGGGCGAGCGCGAGCGCGGGAAAGGCCGCCTCATCGGGGGGCGCGAACGTGAGCGCCGGGGCGTCCGCCCAGCGGGGCGAAGGCAGCGGCGACGGCACGCGCGCCGGAAAGGTCAGCGCGTATTGGATCGGCAGGCGCATATCGGGCGGCCCCAGCTGGGCCACCGTGGCGCCGTCGCGGAAGACGACCATCGAGTGGACGACGCTCTGGCGGTGGACCGCCACTTCGATGCGCGCCATCGGCACCGAGAACAGATGCGTGGCCTCCAGACACTCCAGCGCCTTGTTCATCAATGTGGCGGAATCGACCGTGATCTTGGGGCCCATGCGCCAGGTGGGGTGCGCCAGCGCCTGCGCCGGGGTGACGCGGCGCAGCGCGTCCCGGTCCATGCCGAAAAACGGGCCGCCCGACGCGGTGAGAACGAGCCGTTCGACCGCCTGCGGGTCCTCGCCCCGCAGGCACTGGAAGATGGCGCTGTGTTCCGAGTCGACGGGGAGCAGGGCGCAGTCTTGCGCGCGGACCGCCGCCGTCACCAGCGCGCCCGCGCAGACCAGAGCCTCCTTGTTGGCCAGCGCGAGGCGGCGTCCGGGGAGCAGGGCGGCCAGCACGGGCCGCAGGCCCGCGAGGCCCGTGATCGCGGCCACCACCGTGTCGGCCGCCTCACAGGCCGCCGCCTCGCAGACCCCTTCGGGGCCCGAGAGTACGGCAACGGGCGTGTCGGCCAGCCGGACCTTCAGGTCGCGGGCGGCGCTCGGGTCGGCCAGGGCCACGGCCCGCGGGGCAAACTGCCGGGCCTGTGTTTCCAGCAGGCGGCTGTTGCGGCCGCCCGTCAGGCAGACCGCCGTGAGGCCGAGGTGCGAGAGCACGGCCAGGGTCTGGGTGCCGACGGAGCCTGTGGCGCCGAGCACGGACACGCGGCGGGCGGGTTGAAGCGTCATGCCGTCTCCCTCCAGAGCGGGAGCAGCGCGAGGAGCAGTTCGGTCATCGGCGCGGCGAACAGCAGGCTGTCGAACCGGTCCAAAACGCCGCCGTGACCCGGCAGCAACGTGCCGAAATCCTTGAGGGTGTACTCCCGTTTGATCAACGAAAAACTGAGATCGCCCGCCTGCCCGGCCAGAGAAGCGCAGCCCGTGACCAGGAGCCAGGCGGGCAGCGCCGGCGTCAGGGGCGTGACCGCCCGCACGGCGACGGCGAAGAGCGCCGTCAGCGCGAGGGCGCCGAAGAGGCCGCCGAGGGAGCCCTCCACGGTCTTGTGGGGGCTGATCTCGGGCGCCAGCTTCCGGCGGCCCAGCAGCATGCCGGCGAAGAGCGCGCAGATGTCCGTGCCCGAGGCGGCCAAAAACGGCAGCAAGATGAGAACGGACCCCTCCGGGCGCGCGGCGATCCGAATCAGGGACGAGAGAAGCAGCGGGATCACCAGCCCGGCGAAGAGCGCGCCGGTGACCGCCGCGAAGCCGATTGTCCGGCGGCGGTCCAGCAGTGCGGCCGCGAAGAGCCAGAGCACAAACAAAAACAGGCCGGCCGCCCCCAAGACGGGGGGCATACCGAAGTGGCACCAAAAGGGTGTCAGCGCGGCGGCGGCGGAGGCGGCCATGAGCACACGCCGCGCCCGCACGAGTCCCGTGCCGCGCAGCAGCTCCCACACCGCCGCGACAGACAGCGCGCCGACGGCCGCCGGCAGCGCCCAGGGCGGCGCCAGATATACAACGGCGACGAGCAGCGGAAGCAGGGCAAAGCCCACGAGCACCCGCGCCCGCATCAGGACACACCGCCGTACCGGCGCTCCCGGGCCGCAAAGGCCGAGAGCGCGCGGTCAAATTCGGCCGGGGAGAAGTCCGGCCAGAGCACGTCTGTAAAATACAATTCGGCGTAGGCCGCCTGCCACAAAAGAAAATTGGACAGACGAAACTCGCCGCTCGGG
The DNA here is from genome assembly GCA_031255175.1 of Oscillospiraceae bacterium. Lineage (GTDB taxonomy): Bacteria > Bacillota > Clostridia > Oscillospirales > UBA929 > JAIRTA01. The sequence continues at coordinate 13,330 of JAIRTA010000150.1, forward strand.
CGGATGAGCAGGTCGAGCGGCGGCAGGGGGGCCGTGTCCAGCAGGGAGGAGAAAAGCGCCTCGTCGATCTGTTCCGGCGCGAGCTGGCCCGCCTGACAGCGCGCGGAGAGCGCCCGCACGGCGCGCAGGATCTCATCCCGCCCGCCGTAGTTGAAGCCCACGCTGACCGTCATGCCCTCGACGGTCCGGGCGACGGCGTCCGCCTCACGCACCAGCCCCAGAATCGGCGCCGGCAGGACGGACAGATCGCCCAGAAACCGCAGCCGGACGCCGTCGCGCGCCATGCTCTGAATGGCCTCGCGCAGATAGCGCGTGAGGAGGTCCAAAATGGCGTCCACCTCGCTTCGCGGGCGCTGCCAGTTTTCGGTGGAAAAGGCGTACACGGTGAGCGCTTGGATGCCCCGGTCTCTGGCGTGTGTGGCCACCCGGCGGAAGGTCTCGCTGCCCGCGGCGTGCCCGGCCGTGCGCGGCAGCGCGCGGCGTTTGGCCCAGCGCCCGTTGCCGTCCATGATGATGCCGACGTGCCGCGGCACCCGCTCCGGCGACGGCCGTGCGGCCGTCTTTGCCTGTCTTCTCAACGGATTTATACCTCCATGAGCTCCTTTTCCTTCTTCACAACCAGCGCATCGACGTCTTTGCAGTATTTGTCGATGAGTTCCTGAAAGTCTTTTTCGATGTCTTTTAAGTCGTCTTCGGTGATCTCCGACTTTTTTTTCAGCGCCTTGTAGGCGTCGATCGCGTCGCGGCGGATGTTGCGCAGGGCCACCTTGCCCTCCTCGGCGTATTTGTGCACCTGCCGGATCAGCTCGCGGCGGCGCTCCTCGGTGAGCTGCGGGAACATGAGCCTGATCACCTTGCCGTCATTTTGCGGGTTGATGCCCAGGTCGGAGACCTGAATGGCTTTCTCAATCGCCTTGAGCGCCCCGGCGTCCCAGGGCTGGATCACCAGCACCCGCGGTTCCGGGGTCGAGATGGAGGCGATCTGCGCGATGGGAGTCTGCGCGCCGTAATATTCCACCGACACGCGGTCCAGCACGGCTGCGCTGGCCCGGCCGGCGCGCAGCGTGGCAAACTCATGCCCCAGCACCTCGATAGTTTTATCCATTTTTCTGCTATGTTCCTCGTATGTGTCCTTCATGAAAAGATCTCCTTTCCCACAATGGTGCCGATGGCGTCCCCCATCAGTACGCGGTATATATTTTCAGGGTCCTTGAGCGCAAAGAGTATGACGGGGATGTGGTTGTCCTGCGACAGGGACGCGGCCGTGGAGTCCATGACCGTCAGGTGCTTGGCGAGGATCTCGTCGAAACTGAGCGAGGCGAATTTTTTCGCGTGGGGGTTCTTCGCCGGGTCGTCGTCGTACACGCCGTCGATGTTCTTCGCGAGCAAAATGATGTCGGCGTCGATCTCGGCGGCCCGCAGCACCGCCGCCGTGTCGGTGGAAAAGAAGGGATTGCCGAGGCCGCAGGCAAAGACGACCACACGGCCTTTCTCCAAGTGGCGCACCGCCCGCAGCCGCACGTAGGGCTCGGCGATGGCGCGCATCTCCAGCGCCGTCTGGACGCGCACCGGCACCTCCCGCGCCTCCAGCGCGTCGGCCAGAGCCAGGGCGTTGATGACAGTGGCCAGCATACCCATGTGGTCGGCCCGGGTGCGGTCGATCCGGCCCCCGCCGTCTTTTGTGCCGCGCCAAAAATTCCCGCCGCCCACGACAATGCCGATCTGCACCCCGATCCCCACGCAGCGCTTGATCACGTCGCAGACCGAGGCGATCACGTCAAAATCCAGTCCCGTTTTTTTGTCTCCCGCGAGCGCCTCGCCGCTGATCTTGAGCAGCACCCGCTTGTAAGCCGGCGTATCCATAAGACACCACCTCTTGTGAAATCTACCGGAAAAGGTCCGGCGCGGCGCCAAGCACAGCGTGATGGGAGGCGCTCTTCGTATATTGTAATACATTTGGAGGCCGAAAGGAAGGGGGGAGATGGGAAATTTCTTTCAGCACATGAAGATCTCCGCCTCGTATGTAAACGCCGCGGCCTGCGCGCCGCCGGGCCGCGCCCGGTCGAAGGTCCATGTCATTTTGTTTTGCGAAATGCCGATCTCACTGGCGACCTCCATCTGTGTCTTGCCGTCGAAGAAGCGGAGCGCCAAGATGTGGCGTTCCCGCTCGCTCAGGCGGCCGATGGCCTCCCGGAGGGCAATGCGGTCCAGCCAGTGCTCATCCGTGTTTTTCTTGTCGCTGACCTGGTCCATGACGCAGACGGTGTCGCCGCCGTCCGCGTAGACGGGTTCAAACAGGGAGATGGGCTCCATGATGGCCTCCAGCGCAAACACCACGTCCTCCCGCGACAGGCCGAGGTCCGCGGCGATCTCCTCGATGGAGGGCTCCCGCTGGCCGGCGCCGGTCAGCCGTTCCTTGGCCTGGAGCACCTTGTAGGCCGTGTCGCGCGTGGAGCGGCTGATCCGTATGGAACTGCTGTCCCGCAGGTAACGGCGGATCTCGCCGATGATCATCGGCACGGCATAAGTGGAAAATTTTACCATGTGAGAGAGGTCGAAGTTGTCAATCGCCTTGATCAATCCGATGCAGCCCACCTGAAACAGGTCGTCGAGCATCTCGCCGCGGCCGGTGAAGCGTTGGATGACGCTGAGCACGAGACGCAGGTTCCCGGAGATCAGCGTCTCGCGCGCCGCCAGGTCCCCCTCTTTGGTTTTGGCCAGCAGGGCGTTCATCTCGTGGTTCGGCAGCACCTTGAGTTTGGCGGTGTTCACACCGCAGATCTCCACTTTGCCATACATGTTGTACGCCCTCCCTGTCCTCATTGTCTTTGTCTACAGTATGCCTCGGCCGGGAGGGGAACATACAAAAAATGCCCGCCGCCGCTTGCTCATCCTTCTTTTCCTGACAGCATGTCAGATTGAGGCGGATCGGCGGTAGTAAATATGGCATAAACGGTAAAAAATGACCATTCGTGCCATATTTACTACCATTTGCGCCAAAATCTCCTCAAACGCGGACAGGTGTGATATACTAGCCTCAACAAATGTACGGAAGGAGGATTTAGCTGTGAAGAAGCTTACACATCGGCTCAACAAAACGCTCGCGGCGCTCACACATCGCGTCGCGGTACAGGGCGCGGGGTTGGCGAGTCTTCTCGGATGGTACCAGCCGAAGGTGCCCGAGAAACTGGCAAAATGAGAGCTCTGACAGAATCAACCTGTGGTGCCCGTGTTGCGTCCACAGGTGATTCTGTGCGTTTTTCGCGGGTATATAAGACGGGGGTGATTTTCTATGCGCATCGCAATCTGCGATGATGATCAGAATATGCAGCAGCGCCTCGCGGACGCCATCGAGGATTGGGCGGCTGCCCGGAAACGTCAGACAAATATCCTCCGTTACTCCAGCGCTGAGGCGTTTGTTAGCGCGTGGCCGGAACTGCCGTTTGATCTTGTCTTTTTAGATATCCAGATGAAGAGCATGACAGGCATTGATTTGGCACATTATATACGAAAAACAGACAAGGCCATGATGATTGTTTTCGTCACGAGCTTCTCTCAGTATGCCGTGGATGGATATGAGGTCAATGCGCTGCACTATTTGGTCAAACCGCTATCAACGGCGAAACTGCTGCCGATCATGGACAAGGCGCATACCATTTGGGATTCTCGTCAAAGGACCGTGCTGTTGGCATCGAACGGAGACGGACATGTGAAGCTTTTCTATGATGACATTTATTACATCTCTATGTTGTCTCATACCGCGAACATTCAAACCGAAAATAAAAGCTATGATTTGCGCAAAACCGCTGAGAAATTGAATGATATATTGCCGAATTATTTCATTCGCTGTCATCGTTCGTACATTGTCAATCTTTTCAAAGTGGACTGTGTGTATAAGGATTCAATTCTGCTGTC
>JAIRTA010000151.1 GCA_031255175.1 Oscillospiraceae bacterium
AGATCGGCATCTCCACGCAAAAGATGCACACCCGGGGCCCAATGGGCCTGGCGGCGCTCACGTCGATCAAATACGTCGTCCACGGGACGGGGCAAGTGCGGTGAAAAAGGGCGCGGCGCGGATGGGCCCTGTGTGGGTGCTGCTCACGGTGATCGCGCTGGCGGGGTGCGGCGGAGCGCCGCCCCCGGAGGCGGACGCGCCGCCGGACGCGGAGCGGACCGCCGCGCCGGAGGATCCCTTTCAGACCGTGGCGGAGATCGATGGGATGCCGGTGGCGCTGGGCGAGCTGGAGATGTTTGCGGAGGAGGTTGCGCAGCTCACGAGCGCCCATTTTCAGAGCGCTTACGGGACGGAAGACATCCGCGGCGCGCTGTGGGGGGAGATCCAAGGCGGCGAGGCCCCGGTGGATTACGCGCTCCGTCTGGCACTCACGGCGCTCACCCCCTACAAGGTGACGCAGCGCGTTCTCTTTGAGAGCGGACAATTGCCCGACCCCTCCTACCGGGCTTTTGTAAGCGCATGGGAGACGGAAAACGCCGAACGCCGGGCGACGGAAGAGAGCGGCGGCGTTCTCTACGGTCCGTTGCAGTACACAAGGCGCGTCTATTACGACTATCTATATGACCAGCAGTACCTCGCGATGAAGCGCCAAACGCACGCCGACGCCACCGAGGCGGACCTGCGGCGTCTTTACGAGGAGAGCCCGGATCTGTTTTTTCTCCTGGGCGAGGTGGACATGCGCTGTGTGGTTCTGCGGCAGGCCGACGTCTCGCGCGAGGAGGCCGAGGCCGGGCTGACGGCCGTGCGGGCGGCGCTGTCGGCGGGTGCGCCCTTTGACGAGGCCGTGCGTGAGACGGGTCTCCCGGCCCGCACGGTCGATCGGGTGTTCACGGCGGAGGACGTTCGTTCACCGGACGTGAGCGACTTCCCCCAGGTGCATGAGGCGCTGTATGATTTGCCGGTGGGGGAGACCACCGGGCTGATTCAAAACGACGATCTCGAATGGCTCTTCCTCTACTGTGCGGAGCGCCGGGGCGCGGGGCGCCGGCCGTTTGAGGACTGCCGGGAGGAACTCGCGGACATGTTTCGGGAACAGGCGTTTGAGGAGGCGTTTGCGCGCATGAGGGAGGAGGCGCGCGTTGAGGTGTACGACAACGCGCGGACGCTGCTCCTGCGCGCCCTGGCCGGTTCGGAAGAGTAGCGATATTGGTAAAATAAGGAAAATAAGAAGAGAGTGAAGGACGGTGTTACAAGAGATGAAGAGAGGAAAATTGTACCGGTTGACGGCCCTTTTGCTCGGCGCGGCGGTTGTCCTCGGCGCGGCGGGCGTGGGTGCGTTCGCGGCCGGCGCGACCCAAGTGCGCAACGGGGAGATGGCCGAGACCACCAACGGCGCGCTCACCTATTGGTTCCCCAAGTACATCGAGGGCTGCGACGACAACACCATCGCGCAGACGACGAGCAACAATCTGAGCATCGGCGGGCGACGGATCACCCGGCTGACCGGGCATGGAAATCAATACGCGATCATTCGCTCCCACACCTCGTCGGTGGTGCCCTTTGAGGCCGCTCTGGAGCAGCTGATGCTGCTGCCAAACGGGACTTACACGCTGTCGGCCTACGTCGCGTCTCTCATCACCGAGGCGGACAAGGCCAACGGCGCGTATGCGAAAATCTACGTCTACGCAGACGACGGCGCGGAAGTCGTGGAACGGGAGATCGGGGCGTCCGCGGCCGCCACCGCCCCGTGGGAGGCGGTGGAGATCCCGAACGTCGTCATCACCGAGGGCAAGTGCCGCATCGGGTTTGCGATCAAATCCGTCACAAGGGGCAACAACGCAAACGCCGGCCGGGCCCTGGCGGTGGACGGCGTGACGATGACCGCCGTCGACGCGGCCGTGATCGGCGGCGCCGTCTCCTCGCCGACCGGCGCGGGCGTGCCTTACGCCCAGGTCGAGGTGCTCCGCGGGGGGGCGCGCGTGGCCACGGCCACAACCGGCAACACCTCCGGCACTTACGCCGATCTCTCTATCCCGACGGGGACGGGGTACACGATCCGTGTGACGGCGTTCGGGTACGAGCCGATTGTACAGACCGGCGTGGACATCGTATCGACGGAGCCGCAGACCGTGGACTTCGCCTTCACCGGCTACGACGACAGCACGACCTACACCTTCGAAGGGTCCGGCAGCGAGTACGACGCCGAGGGCGCCTACTACTTCGACGCCGTGTCGGGCAGCGACGCCAACGACGGCCGGTCTCCGGAGACCGCCTGGCAGACCGTCGACAAGTTTAACGCGACCACGTTCCGGCCCGGCGACAAAGTCCTGTTTCACGCCGAATCCGTGTGGACGGGCGTCAGCCTGGTCCCGCGGGGCAACGGCACGGAGGAAGCTCCGATCGTCGTCGGCAAGTACGGACCCGCGGACAAGATGCCGGCATTCCATAGGAATTATGTCCCCGGCACGCCGCTTGGCGAGATGACGGCCAACCGCACAAACGCCACGCTTCGGATCAACGGCGTCAGCCATTGGACGTTCAACGATCTGGAGATTACAAACTACGGACAGTACAACGCGGACGACACGCACTCGGCGCAAACGGGGCGCACGGCCGTCACGATCACCTCCACCGCCGGCCAGCCCGAGGCCACGATGCGCGGCATCCGCTTAAACGGGCTCTATGTCCACGATGTGAACGGTGCAAACCCAAAGAGCGGCGGCGGGTACAACAACGCGAGCGGGAGCGGGATCACCTGGGGCGCGAGCGGACAGTCCAAGATCGACGGGCTGATCATCGAAAACTGCCTCATCAAGAACATCACCCGCAACGGCATTGTGGGCGGCGGCTACAGCGGCAGCCGCGTCTGGAGCCAGGGGAGCGGCTACGCGCAAAGCGGCGTCCCCATCCGTCACCGCAACGTCGTGGTGCGGAGCAACGTGCTCGACACCATCGCGGGCGACGGCATTTTGGTGAGCGGGACGCTGCGGGCCGTTGTCGAGCGCAACCTCGTGACCAAGGCCTGCAACAACCCAAGGCCGTACCCCACGCTAAACGGAAACGCCACGTCGAATCTTTCGGCGGCCGTGTGGCCGTTTGACGCGGATGGTACAATTTTCCAATACAACGAGGTCTGCTACTCCAAAGTGCCGCGGGGCACGGAGGTCGCGGACGGCGAGGCCTTCGATTCCGACTACTATTGCACAAACTCGCTGTACCAATACAATTATTCCCACGACAACGAGGGCGGCTGCTTCATGGTCTGCGGCCCGGCGTACTCCTACACCGACGGCACGGTGTTCCGCTACAACATCAGCGAAAACGACGGTTCGATCTACGGCAAGCGGACGATCTTCGAGATCGGCGGCGGGGGCGGCGTAAACCGCACCTATCTCTACAACAACACGATCTATTCGGGGCCGGACCACTCCGTCTTCTCGGTTGTGCGCGGCGAGCCGTGGGACGGCAAGCCGAAGGGGACGCATTTTATCAACAACATCTTTTACATCGACGGCACGGTCGCGGAGTTCGGCTGGGCGGGCGACTTGAGAGACAAGGGCAAAGAGGGGATCGTCACCTACGACCACAATCTTTACTACGGCAAGTTGTTTGAGGGCGTGCTGCGGGATATGCCGGACGACAAAAACGCGGTCTTCGGCGACCCCAAACTGGTCAACCCCGGCGGCGCGGGAGACGGATATGAAAACGCGACGGCCTATCAGATCCAAGAGGGGTCGGCCGCCGCCGGCGCCGGCGTGTTTGTCGACACGAGCCGCCTGGGGCAGCGCCTTGTCGAGGACTACTACAACGCGCAGACGCCGAACAAAGCCACATTCTTCCATATACTGGGAGACGATTTTGTCTGGCAGGACATCAACGGAAAACACGACTTCTTTGACAATCCGCTGCCGGTGACGCTGCCGCCGGACATCGGCGCGCATCAGTTCTCTCGCGCGCTGGAGGCGACCGCGGCGCTGGAGGCGGCGGAGACGGGCGTGACCGCGCGTTTCGGCGTCTACAACCGCACGGCGGCGGCGGCGGATCTCCTGTGCCTCTATGCCGTCTACGACGAGACCGGCCGGCTGGCCGACGTCCGCGCGCTGCCCGTCGAGGGCGCCGCCCTCACGGACCGGACGCTCGAAGAGGCCGTCGGCCCCGTCGCCCCGGGCCGCACGGTGCGCGCCTTCGTCTGGAAGGCCCCCCATGAGCCGCTGGCCGAACCGGCGACATACGGCGCGGCGGTCCCGGCGCTCCGGTGAGTGTGAGCGCGGGCGGCGCGTAAAACAGCGTTCGAAGATGAAGACCGGCGGTTGCTCTGCGGGGCGGCCGCCGGTCTTGCGGCGCGCGGGCGGCGGAAACGGAAATTTTCGTTGCGCTTACGCGTGCGGTTTGATATAATGAGACGAAATGCCCGCGAGCGCGCCGCTTTTCGGCGATTTGGCGGGCCGGTCCGGGTTCGCGGTGGGAGCGAACCCGGAAACAAAAAGAGGAGCAAGGCCGTGACGACAGAAAACGCGTCCACAGAGAAGAAAGAAAAACAGAGCAAACGAAGCGAGAAGAAGGACAAGACGTTTCGCACGATGATCGGCGGGCAGGCCATCATCGAGGGGATCATGATGCGCGGTCCGGACAGGATCGCTATGGTGGTGCGCGCGCCGGACGGGATTGTCGCGCAGGAAAAGGAATTTGTGCCGTACAAAGACAAAAACCCTGTGCTCGGCTGGCCTTTTGTGCGCGGCGTGATTGGGTTTGTGGATTCCATGCGGCTCGGGATGAAGGCGCTCATGTGGTCGGCCGAATATTACCCGGAGGAAGAGCAGCCGGACGAAACGCCCGCCAAAGAGCCGTCCCGCTTTGCCCGCTGGCTCGACAAAAAGCTGGAGAGCGAGGCGGCGCAGAAGGCGGTGATCACGCTCTCTATGGTGCTGGGCGTCGTGCTGGCCGTTGGCGTCTTTATGCTGCTGCCCGCCTTTCTGACGGGCCTCATCGGCAGAGACGCGGTCGGCGGCGTGTGGCGCAACCTGCTCGAGGGCCTGGTCCGTCTTGCGATCTTGCTCGGGTATCTGTTTCTCGTCTCCCGCATGAAAGACATCCAGCGCGTCTTTTCTTACCACGGCGCGGAGCACAAGACCATCGCCTGTTACGAGGCCGGCGCGGAGCTCACCACAGACAATGTCCGGCGGTATTCCCGCCTGCACCCGCGCTGCGGCACCAGTTTCCTGCTCACGGTGGTCATCATCAGCATCTTTGTGTTCTCCGTCACGGTGCCGTTTGAAGACATGTGGCTCCGTTTGGCCTCACGGCTCGTGCTGCTGCCTGTCGTGGTCGCCATCAGCTACGAGGCCAACCGGCTGGTGGGGCGGTACGACAATCTCTTCACCCGTATACTCCGCGCCCCCGGGCTGTGGATGCAGCGCCTGACGACCAACGAGCCGGACGACGCCATGATCGAAGTGGGGGTCGAGGCGCTGCGTCGCGTGCTGCCCAAACATACCGGCGACGACGAGTGGGGCAAGTACAATTGAGCGAACGCGGCCGGCGTGAGCGCCGTGTGAGCGGAACACAATCGACATCTCGGGAGGTGAGGTCGTGGCGCGGACCTACAACGACCTGTACCTGGATATGAGACAGCGCCTGCTCGGCAACGGCGTCGCTATGGCGTCGCTGGAGGCCCGGGAGATCATGCGCCACGCGACCGGGCGGAACCGGGCGGCTCTCGCGCGGGACCGTCATTTGTATGTCCCCCCCGAAGCGGAGGCGGCGGCGCTGGCCCTGCTGGAGCGCCGGCTGGCCGGTGAGCCGATCGCCTACATCGTCGGCGAGTGGGAGTTCTTCGGGCTGACCTTCGCGGTCAGCCCCGCCGTGCTCATCCCCCGTGTAGATACGGAGGTGCTGGCGGGCGCGGCCATTGCGGGCGCGCGGGCGCGCGGCCCGGGCGCGCGGGTGCTCGACCTGTGTACCGGCAGCGGCTGCGTGGGCCTCGCCGTGGCGTCTTATGTGCCCGGGTGCCGGGTGGTGCTCGGCGACATCTCCGACCCGGCGCTCAAAGTGGCGCGCCGCAACGTGCGCCGGCACGACCTGCCGGGCCGGACGGTCTGCGTGAACGTCGACGCGCTCGCCCCCGCCCCGGCGTCTCTTGGCGCCTTCGACATCCTCGTTTGCAACCCACCGTATGTTCCAAACGAAGACTGGGACAATTTAGACCATTCGGTGCGCGACTACGAACCGCGCCTCGCGCTCGACGGCGGGCCGGACGGCCTGCGCTTTTATCGCTCGGTGGTCGCAGGCTGGCGGACCGCGCTGCGGCGCGGCGGGCAGCTGCTCTTTGAGTGCGGCGTCGGGCAGGCGGAGGCTGTGCGCTCCCTCTTGTACCGGGAGGCCTACGGCGGCATCGAGACGCTGCGCGACACGGGCGGCATCGAGCGCGTTGTGACGGCTTCGCCCGTGTGGAACGAGGCCATCCGCGAGGGCATTGCGGAGATCGAGTGAAAACCGCGCCGCGGCGCCGGGCGGACCGCCGGCGGAAAACAGAAGAAGAGGAATGATGAAAAATGGCGAATTTGCCCCGCTATACAGCCCCTGTGGACAATAAAAATTCCGAAAACCGCAAAAAAGCGCTGGAGACGGCGATGGAGCAGATCAACCGGCAGCACGGAAAGGGCGCCGTCATGCGCCTCGGCGACAACACCGGGATGACTGTCAGCGCCATCCCCACCGGGTCGCTCTCGCTCGACCTCGCGCTGGGGATCGGCGGCGTCCCGCGGGGGCGGATTGTCGAGATCTACGGGCCGGAGTCCTCCGGTAAGACGACGCTGGCCCTGCATATGATCGCCTCGGCCCAGCGGGGCGGCGGCGAGGCCGCCTTCATCGACGCCGAACACGCGATGGACCCGGAATATGCCCGCGCGCTCGGAGTGGACACGGACAACCTGCTCATCGCGCAGCCGGACAGCGGCGAGCAGGCGCTCGAGATCTGTGAGGCGCTGGTGCGCAGCGGCGCGCTGGACATCGTCGTCATCGACTCGGTGGCGGCGCTGGTCCCGCGGGCGGAACTCGACGGCAGCATGGGCGAGGCCGTGGTCGGGCTGCACGCCAGGCTGATGAGCCAGGCGATGCGCAAACTGGCGGGGGCGCTCTCAAAGACCAACACGGTGGCGGTGTTCATCAATCAGCTCCGCGAGAAGGTCGGCATCAGCTACGGCAACCCGGAGGTGACCACAGGCGGCCGCGCGCTGAAATTTTACGCCAGCGTGCGCATCGACGTGCGCAAGGGGCAGACCATCGAGGCGGGCGGAGAGCCGGTCGGCAACATCACGAACATCAAAGTCGTCAAAAACAAAACCGCGCCCCCGTTCCGGTTTTGCGCGGTCGAGATCCTATACGGCCAGGGCATCTCCCACACCGGCGAGCTGCTGGACCTCGGCGAACGGCTGGATCTCGTGCAAAAGAGCGGCGCCTGGTATTCCTGCGGGGAGGTTCGCCTGGGGCAGGGCCGCGACAACGCGCGCGCATACCTCGACGCGCACGCGGAGTTGGCCGAGGAGATCGAAAAAGGCATTCGAGAGAACGCCATGTCGCTTGTCATGACCAAAACGGGCGGCAAGAAGGTCGGCCGCGCGCTGACGCCGGCGGGCAGAGGCGTCAAAGTGTCGGTCGACGACGAGCTCGACGGCGAGACCCGCGAAGAGGATTGAATATTTCAAGAGGATTGATATTTCATCTGTTAAGGCGCAAAATAAAGAGGGAGAGCGAGGTGCGTTTTGGTGTGTGAATCCCCCCCTTCGGAGCGCGCGGCCGACCGGCGGAACGCGTCCGCGCGCGAGGCGGCGCTGCGGCTGCTCGGCCGCCGCGCCTATGGCACGCAGGAGTTGTTCGGCAGACTGGCGGAGCGGGGATTCTCCGAAAAACGCGCGCGCGAGGCGGTCGAGTGGCTGCTTTCGCTCGGCTACCTGGACGACAGGCGGTATGCCGAGGCGTTGGTGCAGTCGTACACCGCGCGGAGCTGCGGGCCCCACCGGATCCGGCGGGAACTGCGCCGCCGGGGGGTGGACGCGGAGACGGCCGAGGCCGCCTTGGCGCAGGCGCCGCCGCCTGAAGAGGTGATCGACGCCTTTTTGGCGCGCCTGCTGCAAGACGGGCCGCTCGGAGACGACCGGCGCCGCCGGGCCGCCGATACGCTCTACCGCAAGGGGTTTGACTGGGACGATATACACGCCGGGCTGATGCGGGCGGCGGACGAGGGGGCAGGACTGTCTTGAACGGGCCAAAGGTCGCTATGGTGTCGCTCGGGTGCGCGAAAAATCTGGTCAGCAGCGAGCAGATGCTGTGGCTGCTCTCCGACATGGGTTGCCGCATTGTGCCGGAGCCGTCCGGCGCGGACGCGGTGGTGGTCAACACCTGCGGGTTCATCGAGAGCGCGAAGCGGGAGGCCATCGAGACGATTTTAGAGATGGCGGCGCTGAAGAGCGCGGGCAAGCTGGGCAAGATCCTGGTGGCGGGCTGCTTAGTCGAGCGGTACCGCGGCGAGGTGCGGGACGAACTGCCGGAGGTGGACGGGCTCCTCGGGTGCGGCGGCTTTCATGAGATCAGGGATGTGCTCTTTGAAGCGCTCCAGGGCAAGAAGCCCGTGCGTCTCGGCGCGCCGGCCGAAGAGCCGCTGGACACGCCGCGGCTCGTGACGACGCCCGCCCACACGGCCTACCTCAAGGTGGCCGAGGGCTGCGACAACCGCTGCGCGTATTGCGTCATTCCGTCGCTGCGCGGGCCGTTTCGCAGCCGCCCAATGGCGGCGCTCATTGAGGAGGCGCGGCAGTTGGCGGCGCGCGGCGCCAAGGAGCTCATCCTTGTCGCGCAGGACACGACGCGCTACGGCCTCGACCTGTACGGCGAACGCCGTCTGCCGGCGCTGCTGGACGAGCTGTGCCGCATCGAGTCGTTGCGCTGGCTCCGTCTGCACTACCTCTACCCGGACGAGATAGACGACGCCCTGATCGAGCGGGTCGCCCGGGAGGAGAAGATCGTCAAATACCTCGACATCCCCCTCCAGCACATCAGCGACAAACTGCTCACGGCAATGAACCGCCGCGGCACGCGGCGCGACGTCGAGGCGCTGATCGAAACATTGCGCGCGCGCATCCCGGACCTCGTATTGCGCACGTCGCTGATCGTCGGTCTGCCCGGCGAGGGCGAGGCCGAATTTGAGGAGCTGTGCGCCTTTTTGCGCGCGGTCCGCATGGAGCGGGTGGGCGTGTTTTCTTATTCGGCGGAGGAGGGCACGCCGGCGGCCGAGATGCCGGACCAGGTGCCCGAGGAGATCAAAAAACGCCGCGCCGAAGTGGTGACGGAGATACAGACGGAGATCATGGACGATTTTAACGCCACGCTGCAGGGACGCATCCTCACGGTGTTGACGGAGGGGTACGACCGCTACGCGGGCTGTCACATCGGCCGTTCCTGGGCCGACAGCCCGGATGTGGACGGCAAAGTGTATTTCACGGCCCGCAGCCGGGTGCCCGAGGGGGAGATGGTCCGCGTGCGCGTCACAGGCACGCTGGAAGGCGACCTCTTTGGAAAGGCCCGCGGGGTCTGAACCGCCCGCTGTTCGATTTTCGACGAAGGGACTGACAAGCCTTGACTGTTGCCAGCAGCATTACCTTGGCGCGCATTGCCCTGATCCCCGTGTTCATGTGGGCCATGACGGACCCCTTCCCCTTCGCCGGCCTTCTCGCGCTGATCATTTTTATGGTGGCGAGCCTCACCGACGCGGTCGACGGATACATAGCCCGGCGCATGAACCAAGTGACCAATTTCGGGAAATTCGTAGACCCGCTGGCCGACAAGCTGTTGGTGACGTCCGCGCTGCTCATGTTTGTGCAGCGGGGCGAGATGTCGGCCTGGGTGGCCATGATCATTGTGGCGCGGGAGTTTCTCGTCACCTCACTGCGCATGGTGGCTGTGGCCGAGGGGCGCATCATCGCGGCCGTATGGGCCGGCAAGATCAAAACTATGGTGCAGATCCTCTGCATCGCCTTCCTGCTGACGGGCGAGGGCGTGGTGGAGATCTGGCGGGGGGTCACGCTGGGCGATGTGGCCGCATGGCTGATGGCGGCTATGGCCATTTGGTCGGGGGCCGTATATGTCGCGCGCCACCGCGACGTGCTGAAAAGCGCCCGGTAGACGCCGCGCCGGCGAAAGGGAATACAGGGGGAACCACAGATGAATATCTACAACACGCTGACCCGCCGCAAGGAGGCGTTTGTCCCGCTCACGCCCGGCCGCGTCCTGATGTATTGCTGCGGCCCCACGGTGTACAACCGGATCCACGTGGGCAACGCCCGGCCGCTCATCGTGTTCGACGTGCTGCGCCGGCATCTGGAGAAGCAGGGGTACCGGGTGACATTTGTGCAGAATTTTACCGACATCGACGACAAAGTCATCGGCAAGGCGCTGGCGGAGGGCGTTTCGTACGAGGAAGTCGCCGCGCGGTATATTGAGGAATACAAAACGGACGCCCGCGGACTCGGCGTCCGCGACCCGGACATCGCGCCCCGCGCCACCGACAGCATGGACGCCATTTTGGCGCTCATCGGCCGGTTGGTCGAAAAGGGGCACGCCTACCGGGCGCCGGACGGCGTGTATTTTCGCGTGGGGAGCTTTCCAAAATATGGAAAACTTTCCCGGCAATCGCTGGACACCCTCGCCGTCGGCGCGCGGGTGGAGGTGGACGAGAGCAAGGAGAGCCCGTTCGATTTCGCGCTGTGGAAGGCGGCCAAGCCCGAGGAACCGTCGTGGCCCTCTCCCTGGGGGCCGGGCCGCCCCGGCTGGCACATCGAGTGCTCGGCCATGTCGGCGGCGCACCTGGGGGAGACCATCGACATCCACTGCGGCGGGCAGGACCTCATCTTCCCCCACCACGAAAACGAGATTGCCCAGTCGGAGGCCGCCCACGGCGCCCCGCTGGCCCGCTACTGGATGCACAACGGGTTTTTGAGCATCGACAACAAAAAAATGTCGAAGTCGCAGGGCAACTTCTTCACCGTGCGCGACGCGGCGGCGGTCTACGGCTACGAGACGATCCGCCTGTTTATGCTCTCCGCGCACTACCGCAATCCGCTGAATTACTCCGCGGAGTCGCTGGAACAAAACAGGGCGGCGCTCACGCGGCTGCGCACCACAAACGACCGCCTCGTCTTTTTGGAGGGGCACGCCGACGCGGAGACAATGGCCCCGGAGGAGGCCGGGTTTGCCGCGCTTCTCAAAGAATATGCCGACCGCTTCACGCGGGCGCTGGACGACGACCTCAACACAGCCGACGCCGTCGGCGTCCTCTTTGAGGCGGTGCGCGAGATCAACGTCCGCACGGCCGGGTCCGCCTCCCGCGCGCTGGCGGCGCTGTGCGCCGGGGCGCTGCGCGAGATGACCGGCGTGCTCGGCCTCTTGGAGGCCGAGGAGGAGGCGCTGCTGGACGACGGCGTCGAAGAGATGATCCGGGCGCGGCAGAGTGCCCGGGCGGCCAGAAACTTTGCCGAAGCCGACCGCATCCGCGACGAACTGCGGGCGCGCGGCATCCTGCTCGAAGACACGCCGCAGGGCGTCAGGTGGAAGCGGGAGACCGTGTGAAAATATAAAAGCTTTCACACGTTGCAATATACGCTATATATTGTGGCCCTGAACTATAAAAGTGTGAGTTTCACACTGCCTGATGGGGGTGAGGCCGGCCGGCGCAATGATTTTTCGTGACATCGGCGGCGGAATATGGTATGTTATACCCGTAAGTGACAACATGCCCCATATCCATTCTTGCTTTTTGCTCTCCGGCCGCGCTGCCTTTCCGGACGGGCGACAACCCGCCGTCGTCATCCGCCTTGCCGGAAAGTGAAAATCCTGTTGCTATTTACTTGCCGCTCACAGGGATAACGGGGAAAACCCCGCCCGTGGGCGAAGCGGGCTGAACCGCGGGCGCCGGCCCGATCTGCGCCGGCCCAATCTGTACCGGAAGGGAGACGTTCATGAGCATTGAGATCGGCGATTTCCTCTCCCAACTGATCAGCAACCCTATGGTGGCCGTGACGGCCCTGTTGACGATGGGGGTCATCCTCGTCAACGGATGGACGGACGCGCCCAACGCGATTGCCACCTGTGTCTCCACGCGGGCGATGAAGGCGTCTTCCGCCATCGCGATGGCGGCTGTGTGCAATTTCTTCGGCGTGCTGCTTATGACCCTTGTGAACTCCAAGGTGGCCATGACCCTCTACAACATGGTCGATTTCGGCGCCAATTCGTCGGAGGCGTCCGTCGCGCTGTGCGCGGCGCTGTTCGCGATCGTCGTCTGGGCGACGGCCGCCTGGAAATTCGGCATCCCCACGAGCGAGAGCCACGCGCTGATCGCGGGGCTCTCCGGCGCGGCCATTGCGCTGCACGGCAGCCTGGAGGGGATCAACCCGGAGGAGTGGATCAAAGTCATCTACGGGCTGCTGCTGTCCACGATCCTCGGTTTCGGGTCCGGGTTTGGCGCGGTCCGGTTGACGGAGCTCATCTGCCGTCCGATGGACCGCCAGAAGACGGTCGGGTTTTTCAAGCGGGCGCAGGTCTTTGGGGGCGCGTCTATGGCCTTTATGCACGGAGCGCAAGACGGGCAAAAATTTATGAGTGTCTTTATGCTCGGCATCTTTCTCGTAAACGGGTCGGGCCATGTGACGGATTTCTCCATCCCCATATGGCTCATGTTGCTGTGCTCGGCCGTCATGGGGCTCGGCACCTCAGTGGGGGGGTATCGCATCATCAAGGCGGTTGGGCTCGACATGGTGAAACTGCGGACATACCAGGGTTTCTCCGCCGACCTCGCCGCCGCCGGCTGCCTGCTCTTCTCGTCGCTGACGGGCGTGCCCGTCAGCACAACGCACACAAAGACCACGGCCATCATGGGCGTGGGCGCGTCCAAGCGGCTCTCCGCCGTCAATTGGAGCATCGTGCGGGAGATGGTGCTGGCCTGGGTTCTCACCTTCCCCGGCTGCGGACTGCTGGGGTATATCATGACCAAAATTTTTATGTATCTCTTCTGAGCGATGCCGGCGCCCCGCGCGGGGCCGCCGGCGCCCGCCGGAGACCGAAAGGAGACAGGGCATGGGAAAAGTACGGGGAGAAAAATTCGACTACTTCGCTTACTTTCACGCCTGCGGCCGCGCCGCACTGGGGGCCGCGACGTATCTGCATGAGACATTTTCCGCCTTCGACCCCGACGCGCTGACCCGGCAGGTAGACGAACTGCATAAGATCGAAAACGACGCGGACGGTCTGAAACACGACATGCTGCGGCATCTGGCGCGCGAGTTCATGACGCCGATCGAGCTGGAGGACATCATCTCGCTCTCCCAAGATCTCGACAACGTGGTGGACGCCATCGACGACGTCATGCAGCGCGTGAACATGTACGCGGCCAACATCCAAACGCTGCGCCCGGAGATGCTGTCTTTCACGTCGCTCATCGTCCGCTGCTGCCGGGCGCTGGAGACGGCGCTGGAGGAATTCAAACATTTTCGCAAGTCAAAGGGCATCATGGCGCAGCTGATCGAGATCAACACGATCGAAAGCGAGGGGGACGCGCTCTTCGCGACGAGCATGAAGCAGCTCTACACCGAAGACGCGGACATGCGCCACGTCATCATATGGACCAACATCTTTGAGTGCCTTGAGAGCTGCCTCGATTTCTGTGAGGATGTGGCCGACATCATCGAAAGCGTGATTATGAAAAACACTTGACGCCGTATCCGCGGCGTCGCAAGACGCTCCAATGAGACCGGACCGCAAAAACGGACGGTTCCGTGCCGTCTGTTTTTGCGGTTTGCGCGCATCGTGCAGGTGAAAATATGACAATACGGCCATACGTTCGGAGAACGCATTTTTACGAGACGGACCAGATGGGGATCATCCACCATGCCAATTATATCCATTGGTTTGAAGAGGCGCGGGTTGATTTTTTAGACCAGATCGGTTTCAGCTGCGGCCGCTGTCGGGAGGAGGGCGTCGATTTTGCCGTGCTTGCCGTTTTGTGCGAGTACAAGTCGATGACGCGCTTTCAAGAGACAGTCGAGATTCTCACCGGCATCGGCGCCCTGACGCCGACCCGGATGACCGTGACCTACCGGGTGACGGACGCGGAGACGGGCGCGCTCCGCGTGATGGGGGAGAGCCGCCACTGCTTTGTCCGCTGTGAGGGGCTGCGCCCCGTCTCGCTGCCAAAGGCGATCCCGGCGCTCTATGAGGCGTTCGCGGCGCTGGTGTGCCCGCCGCCGGCCAAATGAGACAGGCCCGCGCGGGTCACGTCGCCGCGGGCTCCGGCAGCAGGTTGCTCACCGACACTTCGTACGCGACGCGCCGGACCTGGGTGCCGTCGTCGAGCGCTTTTATGTAGGGCCGGCTTTGGATGCGCCCCTCGAGGGCCAGCGTGTCCCCCACCTGGCGGCAGGCGCATTGGCGCGCCCCCGCGCCCCAGGCGATGCAGGGCAGATAGTCGGACCGCCCATAGGAGCGGCCGACCGCCAGGATGAGGTCGCAGATCTCGCGCCCGAGCGGCGTTTGGCGGTAGATCGGCGGTTTGCAGAGCGCGCCCGACAGGAAGACTTGGTTTTCGTACGCGTCGCAGCTCGGCGTCAGCGTGTGCGCCAGCACCGTGATGACCAGTTTGTTGCCGACGCCCGTCCGGTTGTTAAAGGAGCGCAGAGACCCCTCCGCCGCCAAAAAACGGCCCGGCGCGCAGTCGCAGGCGTGCAGCGTCTCCCTGTCCGCCAGCACGCGGACGGCGTCGCACGCGCCCGACAGCCGCCGGATGCCGAGCGTCAGCAAATAATACAGGCGGCCGTGGCTCTCGTGCGAGAATACGGGCGGGGATTCGACAGAGCCTCGCAGGCATACGCTGTTGTGGGTCGGCTGTGCGGACATGGCGGGTCCCCCCAGTTTCGGCGGCCCGGTTTTGCGGGGCGCCGTGTACCTCGCGGCTTTTTTGTTCATTTTTGTTCATGTATATGCCGCCGTTTGCGCGGCTATGCCGCCGCGCCGCGCGAACAGCGGCGGCAGGCGGGCCGGGTCCACCCCCGCCGCGAGAAGCGTCCCCGCGCAGGCGAGGCACTGCCAGAGCTCCAGACGCGGCGGGCGGCGCAGTGTGATCTCCTGCCGGTCGACGCGCCGCCCCGCGACGTCGACGATCTCACGCTGGACGGCCAGGGCCAGCCGGTCGTCCGTCACGCTGGACAGGGTGAGCGTATCCCGCGCGGACAGCCCGTAAGTGATCACTTCGCCGGCCCGCACCCGCCAGGCGGCCGCGTCCGTGCCCGGCAAAACCGCAATGCGGCTCTCGAAGCCCCTGTCCGTGCGAAACCCGGGGACGGCGACCAGCGCGTCCGCGCGGTAATAGGCGCCGTCCGGGTGCGGCCGGAGGGCGCGGCGCCCGGGCAGAAAGGTCACGGCCTGCCCCGGGGCTGCGGTCTGCGCCAGCATCCGGCGCAGCGCGCGCCGGACGGGGCAGAGGCCCGGTTCTAAAATGCCCACGGTCCATAAGGGTTGCATGTGAGGTTCCTCCTTTGGTTCGCGGAGCGTTCTCGGCGCCGGGCCGCCCGGTCAAACGGCCGGAGAGACGGTTTGGGTATCGGAAGTGCGCCCGCATGTAGTGTGCGCCGTTTTGGGGTTCCCATACGCGCTTTCGGCGCCCGTCGGTTCGCGGGATCTTGCGGAGGACGGGACTTTTCTGTATAATAATGTTTCAGGCATATTCGCGAGGCCGTGATTGGGATATACGGAGGTATGTGTTATGTATCGGATTGTCGAGGCGCGGCGGTACAACTCACAGGTCAAACGACTGACCGTCGAGGCGCCCAGGGTGGCCGCGCGCGCGCGGCCGGGCCAGTTTGTCATGGTGCGCGTGGACGAGCGCGGCGAGCGTATTCCCCTGACCATTGCGGACAGTGACGCCGCTTCGGGCCGCGTCACGATCATCTTTCAGGAGGTGGGCCGTTCCACCGCGATGCTGGGGGCTCTGGAGGAGGGCGGCGTCATCGCCGACATCGTAGGGCCGCTCGGCGTTCCCTCGCATCTGGAGGGGCTCAAACGTGTGTGCGTCGTCGGCGGGGGGCTTGGCTGCGCCATCGCCTATCCGCAGGCCAAGGCGCTGTTTGGCATGGGCGCCCACGTCGAGATCGTCGCGGGGTTTCGCAACGCGTCACTGGTCTTTTTGGAGGAGGAGATGCGCGCCGTCTCGCACAAACTCACGGTCTGTACGGACGACGGCTCCAACGGGTGCAAAGGGCTTGTCACCGACATATTGAAGGCCTCTTTGGAGGCGGGGGCGGCCTACGACGCCGTCATTGCCATCGGGCCGCTGCTGATGATGAAGTTTGTCTGCCTGACCACAAAGCCGTACGCCGTCCCCACGGTTGTCAGCATGAACCCGATCATGGTGGACGGCACCGGCATGTGCGGCTGCTGCCGCGTGACGGTGGGCGGGGCGGTCAAATTCGCCTGTGTGGACGGGCCGGATTTCGACGGCCATCTGGTGGATTTCGACGAGGCCGCGCGGCGCAATACGATCTACCGGGCACAGGAACAGCAGAGCCTGCAAGACCACATTTGCCGAGGGGAGGAACGGCTCCATGCGCAATAGATCAACGACAAAAATCCCCATGCCGGAGCAGGAGCCGGCGCGGCGCGTCCGCAATTTCGAAGAGGTGGCGTTCGGCTATACGCAGGCCCAGGCCAAGCGGGAGGCGGAGCGCTGTTTGGGCTGCAAGCACAAGCCCTGTGTGTCCGGCTGCCCCGTCGGGGTCGATATTCCGTCCTTCATAGAGGCCCTGGCCGAGGGAGATACGGCCGCCGCGGCCCGTACGATCCGCCGCGCCAACGCGCTGCCCGCCGTCTGCGGGCGGGTGTGTCCGCAGGAGACGCAGTGCGAACAGCACTGTGTGCGCGGCCGAAACGGCGAACCGGTGGCGATCGGCCGGCTGGAGCGCTACACCGCCGACTGGGCTATGGAATACGGCGAGGACGACCCGCCCGCCGTGTCGAACGGCATCCGCGCGGCGGTGGTCGGCTCGGGCCCGGCGGGGCTCACCTGCGCCGGGGAACTCGCGCGCTTCGGCTACGGGGTGACGGTCTTTGAGGCGTTCCACAAGCCGGGAGGCGTGCTGGTGTACGGGATCCCGGAGTTTCGCCTGCCCAAGGCCATTGTGGCCCGCGAGATCGCCCAGCTCGAGGCCGGGGGCGTTGTTGTCGAGACAAACTGCGTCGTGGGGCGCACGGTGACGGTGGACGAGCTCCTGGCCGAGGGGTACCGGGCCGTGTTTGTGGGTTCCGGGGCCGGGCTGCCCACGTTCATGGGCATCCCGGGGGAGAATCTGAACGGGGTCTATTCAGCCAACGAGTTTTTGACGCGCGTCAACCTGATGCGCGCCTTTGAGAGGGGGGCGCAGACCCCCATCCAGCCGATGCGCCGCGTCGCCGTGGTCGGCGGGGGCAATGTCGCGATGGACGCCGCGCGCTGCGCGCTGCGTCTCGGCGCCGAGTCGGTGAGCATTGTGTACCGCCGCAGCGAACGGGAGATGCCGGCCCGGGCGGAGGAGATCCACCACGCGCGGGAAGAGGGCGTCGCGTTTCATCTGCTCGTAAACCCGGTGTCGCTCAATGGGGACGAACAGGGCTGGGTGCGGGAGATGGTCTGTGTGGAGATGGAGCTCAGCGAACCGGACGAGAGCGGCCGGCGCCGGCCCGTGCCCAAGGAGGGCAGCCGGGTGACGCTCCCGGTGGACGCCGTGATCATGGCGATCGGGTCGTCGCCGAACCCCCTGATCCGGCAGACGACGCCCGACCTGGCCTCCAACCGGCGGGGGTGTCTCGTGGCCGACGAGGCCACGGGCCGCACCGCGAAGCGGGGCGTTTACGCCGGCGGCGACGCGGTGACGGGCGCGGCCACCGTCATCTTGGCGATGGGCGCCGGACAAGCCGCCGCCCGCGCGATGCATGAGGACATCACAAACGGAGTTGTTTAATCAATTTGACGATTGACGGTTGCTTGACGACTGCCGTGCGCCTTCGGCGTCCGGGGAACCGTCTTGGCATTTGATATTTGGCAATTGCCGTGTGTCTTTGGCGCGCAGGGAACGGCCTTGTCGCCGGGTGCCTTTTGTGTTACAATGGCCCTGTGACTGTCCGAATTTGTCCAATGCCCGTCTGCGGAGTTGGGTGGCGGATGGATTTACCAATATTTTACATTCCATGCTTGTGCGAAAATTGTAGTTTTCACATAGCCTGAAGGGGAGGCCTGTCCGTGAGTGAGGCTGCGCGGCGGCAAATGCCGCTTTTGGCCCTGCGGGGCATCACCGTATTTCCTCAGATGCTGATCCATTTTGATGTGGGCCGGGAGAAATCAGTCCGCTCGTTGGAGAGCGCCCTGACGTCCGGGCAGCTCATTTTTCTTGTGTCGCAGCGGGACATGGACGCGGTCGACCCCACGCTGGCCGAGCTCTATGAGGTGGGCACGGTCGCGCGCGTCTGCCAGATCCTGCGCCTGCCCGGGGAGAACATGCGGGTCCTCGTCGAGGGCTTGACGCGCGCGCGCGTTGTCGATATGGTACAGTTTGAGCCGGAGTTCATCGTCGAGGTGCTGACGCTGAGCGTCCCCCGGCGGCGCGCGTCCGCGCAGAAGCTGGAGGCCTCCACGCGCATGGCCCGGGAGCTCTTTGAGGCGTACGCGCGGCTCACCGCCCGGGTCGCGCCGGATGTGCTGACAAGGGCCGGCGGGGTGCAGGACCCGGGCTATATGGCCGACTACATGGCCCAAAACATGGCGGTCAGCCACGAGGAGAAGCAGGCGATTTTGGAGCAGCTCCACGGGATGCGGCGGCTGGAACAGGTGATCTCGCTGCTGAACCGGGAGATCGAGATCTTAGAGATCCAAAGAGA
>JAIRTA010000105.1 GCA_031255175.1 Oscillospiraceae bacterium
GTCAACTTTATTACGCAGTTTTGCCATACCCGGATCGTTAGCAGGTGTTGTTTGCGATATATTCAATTCTTCTTTCCATGCGCTGATTACAGACATCGGAACACTGTCCGCAAGGCGAATCGTGATTGACTGTATGGTGTTTGGAGAATCAAAATGAGATAAATAGCCGCGAGAGTGCCAGCCTTGGAATTGCGGGTTGGGGGGTTGTGGATCTTTTGTCGGGCTGGAAGCCCGCGGACCCAGTGGGGGGTTGGAAGCCGGGGGTGTTGGGTTGGGGTTTGCCGGCGGCTGTTCCGTGAGTTTTGGTGGAATTTCGATCATGGCAGCTTCTTCTGCGATTTGAGGCAATGCGGAGCGGTCACGTTCATTCATAAATCAGCACTTCCTTACCCATCTTATGTTCTGTCTGCGTTTCCTCGGCATACGAACCGAAACAAGAGACTTTTGATCGGACAAGCCTTCGCCAACCGGGCCGCCGCTGTAACGTCGTCTCAACAAAATGCGTCTTTTCTTGGCTTTCTTACACAATGTTCTTTCTCTCAAACTGTACAAGAAGTGAATCTTCGGGCCGGGTGGTGAAAACGGATTGACAAATAACAGGCCGGATGTTATAGTAAAGCCGATGAAACCGGTTTCTGTAACCGGTAACATTCATCGATTTCTGTAGGATTTTCTTTAAATGGTATTTATTGGGAATTATAAGGAGTGAAAAACATGACAAACGGATATCTGTTGGCCCACGATCTGGGCACCAGCGGGAATAAGGCCACCCTGTACGACACGGAGGGCCGTCTCGTTGACAGCGCAATTTACACGTACCAAACGTTGTACCCGCACAGCCGCTGGGTGGAGCAAAACCCGGAGGATTGGTGGACGGCCGTCTGCGTCACCACGCGCGCGCTGCTGGAAAAGGCCGCCGTCAAGGCGTCCGACATCCTCTGCGTCTCCTTCAGCGCCCAGATGATGGGCTGCCTGCTGGTGGACGGACAGGGCGTCCCGCTGCGGCCCATGATCACCTGGGCGGACTCGCGGGCCTGGGCCGAGGAGGCCTGGATGCGCGCGCAGGCGGGCGCGGAGAGAGCGTACCGCATCACCGGCCACCGGCTGGGCGCCAGCTACTCGGCGGCCAAACTGCTGTGGGTCAAGGCAAACGAGCCGGACGTCTACCGCCGGGCCGACAAGATGATCCACGCAAAGGACTACATCATCTTTCGTCTGACGGGGCGTCTCGTCACCGACTTCAGCGACGCCTCCGGGACGAATCTGCTGGACATTGAGAAAAAAGTGTGGTCGGACGAGCTGGTGTCGGCGTTTGGGCTGCGGCGAGACCTTCTGCCGGAGCTGCGCCCCTCCGCCGACGTGGCGGGCCGCGTCACACCGGCGGCCGCCCGCGCCTGCGGCCTCGCGGAGGGGACGCCCGTTGTCGTCGGCGGCGGCGACGGGAGCTGCGCCTGCGTGGGGGCCGGCGTGGTGGCGGAGGGCCTGGCCTACAACGTCATCGGCACCTCCTCCTGGATCTCCCATGCGGCCCGCCGGCCGCACTTTGACCCCGAAATGCGCACGTTCAACTGGGTACACCTGGACCCGGCGCTGTACACCCCCTGCGGGACGATGCAGGCGGCGGGTCTCTCCTACCAGTGGTATAAAAATACGCTCTGCGGCGACGAGGCGGCGCAGGCCGAACGGGAGGGGCGCGGCGTCTACGATCTTTTGGACGGGGCCGCCGCGGCGGCCCGCCCCGGCGCCGGCGGCGTGCTCTACCTCCCCTACCTAATTGGCGAGCGCGCCCCGCTGTGGAACCTGAACGCCCGCGGCGCCTTTGTCGGCCTGCACGCGTCCACCCAAAAGGGCGACCTGTCGCGGGCGGTCTTGGAGGGCGTCGGCTGCAACCTCCGGATCATCTTGGAGGTGTTCGCCTCGACCCAGCCCCTCGACAACATCATCATGATCGGGGGCGGCGCCAAAGGGCGAACCTGGCTGCAGATCCTGGCGGACATCTGGCAGCGGACGCTGCGGGTCCCGACCTACATCGAGGAGGCCACCTCCTTGGGCGCGGCCATCTGCGGCGGCGTCGGCATCGGCCTCTTCCGGGACTTCAAAGCCTGTGAGGCGTTCAACCCGGTCGTGGACGAGATCCGCCCGAACCCGGCCCGCAAGGCGCTGTACGACACGCTGTTTTCTCTCTTTCAGCAGACCTACGAACAACTCATCCCGGTCTACGACCGGTTGGCGGACGCCCGTGAACTGACCGGTCCCGGCGACGCCGGCGAGGGGGATGCCCTTTGAAAAAGACGACGATCAACGACATCGCGGAGGAGGCCGGCGTCTCCAAAGCAACGGTATCCCGGGTGCTGAACCACGAAGAATTGGTGGACGAGGAGACGCGAAACCGCGTGCTGGACATCATCCGAAAGCGCCGCTACTCCCCCTCTCTCGTGGCGCGGAATCTCTCCAATCGGGCCTCCAACACCATCGGCATCATCATCCCCGAAATCGACAACTCTTTTTACGGGAAGATCTTGCGGACCATTGTCAACATCACCGACGCGGAGGGGTTGATCCCCATATGCTTCGACACCGGAAACAACCCCGAAAAAGACATGAAATCTCTGCGTATCCTCCGGGACCAGCGCGTCGGCGGTCTCATCTACGCGCCCTCGGTGGAGCACGGCGGAGCGGACGCGGCGGAGCGGGCCAAACAACTCCTGGACGACATGGGCGTCCCCGCGGTGCTGATCGACCGCAACGTGCCGGACTTTCAGCGCAGCGGCGTCTTCTTCGACGGGTTTGACGCCGGTTACCGCGCCACAAAGATCCTCATCGCGGCGGGCCACACAGACGTCGGCATCATCACCGGCAGTTTGAAACTCGGCATCGCGCGGGAACGCCTGCGCGGCTATCTCGAGGCCCACGAGGCGTGCGGGCTGCCCGTTCGCCGGACGCTCATCTTTGAGGGCGACTTTACAAGCAAGACGGCATACTTGCTGAGCCGTGAGATGCTGTCGCTGCCGGAGAGGCCCGGCGCGGTGCTGACCTGCAACAACGACACCGGCCTGGGATTTTTGCAGGCGCTGGCCGAGAGGAAGCTGCGGACCCCCCGGGACATCGAACACATAGGCATCGACGAAATCGACGTCTTCGACGACCTGCGTATGCGTTACAACCACGTCGCCCGCGGCCGCGTCGAGATGGCGCAAAAGGCCATGAAACTGTTGACGGCGCAGATCCGAAACCCGGACACGCGGCCGGAAAGCGTGTGGATCGCCCCCCGCTTCGTGCTGGACGCGCACCTCGAACGGGTGGCCGTCAGACGGGGGATCATCGACAAAAAACAAAAGGGAGCTTCGCGGTTATGAACAAACCGATTCTCACTATGGACGGCATCGGCAAAAGGTTTGCCGGTGTGCGCGCCCTGAAAGACGCGCACTTTGACCTCATGCGGGGGGAGATCCACGCCCTGATGGGGGAAAACGGTGCCGGCAAATCCACCTTGATGAAAATTTTGACCGGGATCTACGCCCGCGACGAGGGCAGCATCACCTTTGAGGGGCGGCCCGTGACCTTCAAAAACCCGCGGGAAGCCCAGGAGGCAGGCATTGTCATCGTTCATCAAGAACTAAACATGATAAATCACCTGACAGTGGCACAAAATGTATTCATCGGCCGGGAGCCGATGCGGGGCAAACAGATTGACGACGGCAAAATGAACCGGGACGCCCAGGTTATCTTTCAAAAATTGGGCATACGCATCGACCCGAAAGCGGTCATGGGCAGTTTGACCGTCGGGCGGCAGCAACTGTGCGAGATCGCGAAGGCCATCTCGACGGAGGCCTCGGTGATCGTATTTGACGAACCCACGGCGGCCCTGACCGATTCCGAGATTGAAGATCTGTTTGCAATCCTGCTCGACCTGCGCGGCAGAGGGATCGGCATCATCTATATCTCCCACCGCATGGACGAGATCAAACGGATCACCGACCGGGTCACCGTCATGCGGGACGGCGCCTTCGTCGACACCCTGATGACGGCGGACTGCACAAAGGATGACATCATCCGCAGGATGGTCGGCCGGGTGGTCTACGAGGACCCCAAGCACCGCAGTGAGGCGCCGGCGGATGCCCCGGCGGCGCTCAGCGTCCGCCATTTGCGGGCCGGCTCTATGGTCAAGGACGTCAGCTTCGACTTGCGTCGGGGTGAGATCCTGGGCCTGGCCGGGCTGATGGGCGCCGGCCGCACGGAGACGGCCCGGGCCATTTTCGGCGCGGACAAGCTTGACGGCGGCGAGATCCTCGTCAACAGCCGTCCCCGCCGGATCCGGTCGCCCCGGGACGCGGCGGCGGCCGGCATCGCCTACCTGTCTGAAGACCGCCAGCGCTACGGCCTGCTGCTCGAGAAGGATATAGCCGCCAACATCACGCTGGCTTCCCTGCGCAAATTTGCCAAGGGCGCCTCCCTGGACAAAGCCGAAGAGGGGAAAGAGGCGCGCCGCCACATCGAAAGACTGCGGATCAAAACGCCGTCGGAACGCCAGGAAGTCCGTAAACTCTCCGGCGGCAACCAGCAGAAGGTCGTCATCGGCAAATGGCTCACCCACGACAGCCGGATCCTCATCTTCGACGAGCCGACCCGCGGCATCGACGTGGGCGCGAAAGCGGAAATCTACACGCTGATGCGCGAACTGGTGCGGCAGGGCAAATCCATTCTCATGATCTCCTCGGAACTGACGGAGATCATGAGAATGAGCGACCGCGTCGCGGTCATGTGCGAGGGACGGGTGACCGCGGAGATCCCCATCGAAGAGGCGACGCAGGAGAAGATCATGCACGCCGCAACGCGGAGAGAGGCCCGCAGCGCCTCCTGAGACGCCGCGCTCCCTCCGCCCGGCCCCATACTTCCGTGAAGGAGTCGAGAACATGTCTGGAAAGGAGCCCAACTCACCCCAATGATGTTAAAAAATAACAGATTATTCCATATTTTAGGAACTCAGCGCCTGGCGGCCGTCGTCGCGCTCGGCGCGCTGTATCTGTTCTTCTGCGCACTCGGCGACAACTTCGCCGCCTACAACACCTTTGTCAGCATTTTGGATTCTTCTTACTATATCGGCTTTCTCGCCATCGGCGTCACCTTCGTCATCATCACCGGAGGCATCGACCTCTCCTGCGGCACCGTCATGGTCTGCTGCGCCCTCATCTCCGGGACACTGTACTTCAAGCTGGGCGTTCCGATGTGGCTGTGCCTGCTGCTGTGCGTCGCGATGGGCGGCCTGTTCGGCCTCTGCAACGGGTTTATGGTGGCCGTGATGAAGCTGCCCGCCTTCATCGCCACCCTCGGTACGATGATGGTGACCCGGGGGCTCGGGTCGATCGTGACGGCCACCGCCAGCGTCACCTTTCCGCCTCGCAGCGCGGGCGACGGCTGGTTTCGCGGCATCTTTAAGATGATGGGAGACGGCCTGCCCGGCGGGGGTGTGCCCACCGGCTTCCTTCTGCTCATCTTGCTGGCGGTTATCATGGCGTTTTTCCTCAACAGGACCAGGCCGGGGCGCTATATCATGGCCCTGGGCAGCAACAAAGAGGCCACCCGCCTCTCGGGCGTCAACGTCGTAAAATGGGAGGCGCTGGCCTATGTCATCAGCGGCCTGTTCGCCGGCCTCGCCGCCGTCGCTTACGCCTCTATCTATTCCACCGTTTTGCCCGGCACCGGCAACGGCTTTGAGCTGGACGGCATCGCGGGCACGGTCATCGGCGGCACCTCACTCTCCGGCGGCGTCGGCTCCATCGCCGGCACTCTCATCGGCGTGTTCATCATGAGCGTGCTGAAGACAGGCCTCCCCTTTGTCGGGCTCCAGCCGCACTACCAGCTGTTTTTCACCGGGTTTGTCCTGGTGGCCGCCGTCTTCGCCGATGTGCTGAACCGCCGGCGGCGCGGGACCTGACGCGCGAAACCGAGGCGCAACCGTTTGCCGCAACATCCATTTTGTCTGTCGATGCATCTCCCATGCGCCGATGCATTGATATAATCACACGGGAGCGTCTCCCGCCGCATCCGCCAAAAGCGCCCGCGCGGCGTCGAACGCGGGGCTGCCGGAGACGCCCGTTAGGAGGATCCCAATGAACACTTTGCGCAGACGCATCGCATTTTTTCTCTGTGTGCTGCTGACAGCCGGCGCTTTGGCCGGGTGCGGCGACGCGGGCAACCGCGGCACAAACAACGCAGGCAATACAGGCACCCCAGGCGGCGCATTGAAGATCGAAGTCGTCTCCAAGGGTTTTCAAGCCGACTTTTGGAAGATGGTCAACAAGGGCTGCAACGAGGCGGGCGCGGCACACGGCGCTTCGGTCAACTTCGTCGGCCCCGCAAGCGAAGCCAACATCAGCGAGCAAATTGAACAGTTCAGCAACGCCATCAACAAAGCGCCCAGCGCCATTTGTTTCGCGCCGCTGGACCAGGACGCGTCCTTGGATCTGATCGCCCAAGCCGGCAGAGCCAAGATCCCCCTCATCACTTTCGACGCCAACATCGAAGCCGACACCGGCGGCGCCGTTTTGGCCTTTGTCGCCACCGACAATGTGGCCGCCGGCGCCCACGCGGCCGAAAGAATGTTTGAAAAATTGCGAGACAAACTCACAAACCTCACCGGCACCGTGCGCATCGGCGTGATGGCGCAAGACACCACCTCCAAATCGGTGGCGCAGCGCACCAAGGGCTTTATCGACCGCATGGCGGCGCTCTGCGGCGCGGACAACACCTCCGTGGAAGGCCACGACATGTACAGCGCCAAGCGCGAGGGCGCCCAAATCATCCTCGACGTCGGCATCCCCGCCGAGACCACCGACGCCGCCGGCAACACGACCGCGCAGACGCTTCTGAACAAGTCCGACATCATCGGCATCTACGGTTCCAACGAATTTTCCGCCAAAGCGATCGTCAACGTCAACGAGTCCCTGCAAAAGCTGGGGACGAACGGCGTATGCGCCATTGGTTTCGACTCCGGCGCCGTCCAGGTACAGGCCATTCGCGACGGCATACTCTTCGGCTCCATCACACAGGACCCCGTGAAGATCGGCTACACCGTGGTCGACACGGCCATCCGCGCCTCCCGCGGGGAACGTGTGCGCGACGTCAGCGTCCCCTTCCACTTCTACGACGCCTCCAACATGGACAACGACGACATCGCGGCCTGCCTATACAAATAACCCGGACGTACGCGCCGTGAAACGGCGGGCGGGGCGTCGTCCCTGCCCGCCGCTTCGCGGCCGCGGCGCGGCCGCCGTCTGAATTTTTGTGAAAACACGGGAGAAAATCATGCAATACGGCATCTATTACGCATACTGGGCCAAACACTGGCGCGGCGATTTCATCCCCTACGCAGAGAAGGTAAAACGGCTCGGTTTCGACATCCTCGAAGTCGCCTGCGGGGCCTTCGACCAAGCGCCGCTCTCCTACTTCCGCGAGCTGCGGCAGGCGTCGCAGGCCGCCGGCCTGCGGCTGACCGGCGGTTACGGCCCCCGGCCCGAACACAACCTCGCCTCCCCCGACCCGGCCGTCGTGCAAAACGCGTTCGATTTTTACCGCGATATCTTCCCCAAATTGCAGGCGGCGGGGATCGACAGCCTCGGCGGCGCGCTCTACTCCTTCTGGCCGGCAAGCGGCGTGACGGCGCCCGACAGAGCCGGCGACCTGGCGCGCAGCACAGACAACATGCGCCGCCTGGCCGACCTGGCGGCCGAGCACGGCATCTCCTTGTATATGGAGGTTTTGAACCGTTTTGAGGGCTACCTGTTAAACGAGGCCAAAGAGGCGGCGGCCTACGCCGACGCGGTTGGGCGGGACAACGTAAAGGTCATGCTGGACACCTTTCACATGAACATCGAAGAGGACAGCCTGCCGGACGCGATCCGCCTGACGGGCCGCCGCCTTGGCGAACTGCACATCGGCGAGGCCAACCGCCGCCCGCCCCGCCCGGGCCGAATGCCCTGGGAGGCCATCGGCGCCGCGCTGCGTGAGATCGGGTTTGACGGAAAGGTTGTGATGGAACCCTTTGTCAAGACAGGCGGCGAAGTCGGCCGCGACATCCGGCTGTGGCGCGACCTGTCAGACGGCGCCGACACGGCGGCGCTCGACCGCGAAGCGGCCCGGTCGGTCGCCTTCATCCGCGGCCTCTTTGCGGGCTGAGCCGCCCGCGGCACCGGGCGGGCCACCGGCCCAAAGCCGCGCGGCGGCGCGCCGCAATGCGACAACTTTTTCGCGGAAACTTGATGTTTTCGCCGGCCGAAGGCGGCGCGGCCTCATCGGAAACGCAGGCTAGGCGTGATCATCGCGGGGTTCTTCCCTGCTCCTCTTCTATCAGCGCGAGCGCAATCTTCAGCGCGGCGATCCGGTTCTTTTGCAACGTGTGCTGGGAAGTTCCCACCGCAAATTTGCCGACGACCGCCTCGGCGCGTCGGAGCGCGTCCGTCAGGGCGGTGTGGGCTTCACGCAATGAATCCTTCTCCATTGACGCGCCATCATTTCCGTCAATCAGCCAAAGGGCCGCGTCTGCCGACTTGACGACGGCCGTCGTCATCCTGCTTTGCCAAGAGCCCTCTTTCAGCTTGCCCGCTGCTTTTTCGTTCTTATTGCGCAATGACAGCAAGGCGCGTCGGGCTTCGCTCAATTCTCCGGTTGTAAATTCCGCCATCGCATTGCCCTCAACAATTCCATTTACACTTTGCCGGGTTCGGTTCATTCTCCACGGCAATCGTCCTCAGCGCGCTGGTGTAGTCGGCGCAGACCTCCTCCGCGACAGCCTCATACTCCGCTTCGCCCGCTTTAAGCCCCAGGCGGTCATACCCAACGGCGGCGGCGGCGTAGAAGTACAGGCCCAACGAATGCGGCGCGGCGTGTATGCTTCCCGCCGACTGCCCGATGGCCCTTGCGGCAGCTTGCGCGGCCGGATTGTCATCAAGTTCACGGGCGGCGGCGTGGCATTCGTTTAGGATGATGTTTTTGACGTACGGCAGTTTCACCTTGCCCTCAAGCCACTCACGGGCAGCGGAAATAGCGTGGGCCGGCCTCTCATCATTCGGGCAATGCTTTACGAAGAGCGGGAGAATTTTCCGTTCGGCGTAATCGAGCGTCCAATTCGCGATTGTTGTTTTGCTCTGTGTCTCAATGAGTCGCATGAGCGCAACCGTCGAAGGCGCATCCGCTTTGCCGTATGTCTTGCGCAGTTTATTGCTCATCGTCAATCCCTCCAATCTCACCGGTATTCCCGGCTGTCAAATACCCGTTTGCCATCCACGTGAGGCGTCATACTGTCGTGGTGATAGATAAAACCCAGTTTTTCAAGCACCCTGCCTGAGGCAACATTCTCCTTTGCGTGACCGCCCATGACCTTTTCACCCTTCAAACGCCGTTTTTGCGTCATTGAGGGTGAGCGGACGAAGCAACAGTCTCTTTGTTTCCATTGTCGCTGTTATCATTTCAACCCTTCCAACCCGCACCGGTTCCGCGCGCCTGTTCGCGGTTGCGTATGGGAATTTTTACCAACAATATCATGTCGCGTTCCTCCAAACCGCCACCGCTATGGGCATATTCCCATCCACCACTTTGTAATCGCAAGGCGGCAAGCCGATTTCAATCAGGAACGCCCGAAAGCCGGCTTCGTCAAACTCCCGTTTGGGCGCGAATCCAAGCAGCTTCCATATCCCAACCGACGGTCGCGCAAACAAGCCCCGAAGCCCTTTTAGCAGGGCAACGGCAACGATTACCGAGCCGCCCGAGATACGTTTCAGTTCTTCAGCGGCTTTTTCAGGCTCGTCAATCAAGTGCAAAACCTGCGACGCAATGACCACATCAAATGCGCCATTTTTCTCGCCTGTGTCAAACAAGCTTCTTTTGTCGAAAGTTATGTTGCTTACGCCCTGCTTCATCGACTTTTTTCGCGCTACAGCCAGCATTTTCTTCGAAATGTCTGTACACAACACGCGCTTTGCCTTTTCAGCGACCGCCAAGCTGATGGATCCTGTCCCGGCGGCGGCTTCAAAAACCGTCGCGCCTTCGGGCGTCAACTCACGCATCAGCCTGAGCATTTTGCCGTAGGCGGTATTTGTGTGTTCCGCACGGTCATAAAACGGTGCGCTGAAATCCCAAAACGTCATCGTGCTCTCCTCTTCACTTTCGGGCGAATCAGGTCATAACTGCTCTCGATTTGCCGCTTGATTTCCTCATCCGGCACATCGGAGCCGATGACCACCGTGTTCCAATGTTCTTTGTTCATGTGCCACCCCGGTGTCACGCCCTCGAACGCCTGACGCAGGAAGTCCGCTTCGAGCGGGTCGCATTTCAGGTTGACGCACAACTTGCCGTTTCGCTCATAAACCAGCGCAAAGGACTTCCTATTTGTCCTGTGGCGCATCACCGCCCACGCGCCGGGGTCGGCGATGCTGTCAAACGGATAGTCCTCATAGGCG
Organism: Oscillospiraceae bacterium; assembly: GCA_031255175.1. GTDB lineage: Bacteria > Bacillota > Clostridia > Oscillospirales > UBA929 > JAIRTA01. Next base: position 10,455 of record JAIRTA010000105.1, read on the forward strand.
GCGGGAAACGTCAGACAGTAGTCGATGATCTCTTGTCGGGTCATAATTCCGAAGCCTCGCTTGCCTCAATGTCTTTCAGGACTCTGCCGTCCTTGGTGCCTTAGGTGTTTAACTTACGCGCTGCAACTGTTCAACCTTGCCGCCCCAACATTGCCGCCGTCTATCATTGGACAAATGCGCGATAAGGAACAGCCCGCCAATCGCCGCAAGCATGATATTCCCCCGCCATAGCCCGATGAACGCGTAGTAAATCGGAGGTAAAGCGACCAATGTACAGAGCATCAACGGTAGACTGTTACTTTCTGTTATGCGTATACGATAACAGCGCCGTCGGTGTATTCAGCCCAAAGGCTATCAATTCTATCTGTAATGTTATCCCATTCACCATTGATAATCTCCATAACATACTTATCTCTTAAATCCGGCTTTTCCCTCAACACCCATTTAAGTTGCTTAATCGAATATCTGGCAAAAGACAGCCACTGCGGATAATTGATGTTTAGCGGATTTTTTGTAAATGCGACTTTGCCGGCGTTTATTGCGGTGCTTGCCGAATGAGCGATAAAAAGCATAGTTCCAAGCTTCGGCTTTTTAGTATGGTCAATGCCAACAGGGGTAGATTCATTAAAGGAGCAGCCCTCATGGAGCCGCTTGGCAAAATATGATACCCTTACAATAACTTCAGTAATCATAACGGGAACAGACATCGA
>JAIRTA010000141.1 GCA_031255175.1 Oscillospiraceae bacterium
TGTTATCAGCGGAATGGTTCACAAAAACCCGCGTCACCGCGGAGAAACTGCTTGCGGGGGAGATCGACCCCGAGGAACCGCCGCACGGCTTGCCGTGCAAACTATACAGCCGCGACGGCGTGCGTCTTTTGTACTGACCGGAGCGAACCGGTCCGCCCACACCCGCGGTTGCGCGGCGTGTCATCAAGAAAAATATTTTGAAATAAAATCAAAAACCCCACACCCGCGGTTGCGCGGCGTGTCAGGCGCGCCCCCTTGCCGAGACCCGGCTTGACAATGCGGTGCGCCTACGAATATACTGGGGTTGTACCCTGCCGGACGGAAACGGAAAACGAAAGCCCGCGGCAAGCCGCCAAGGGGATCAATGGGCGTGCAAAATGACAAGATAGGTGGAAAACGGATCATGGAAGACATTCGGGAGAAGGCGATGACCTGTCACCGCGCGTGGGCGGGCAAGCTGGAGATCACGCCCCGCGCGGCGGTAGATACCCGCGAGGCGCTGTCTCTGGCGTATACGCCGGGGGTGGCGGAGCCCTGCCTGGCGATCCGGGACGACGCCGCGCTGAGTTTTACGCTGACCCGCCGGTGGAACATGGTGGCCGTCGTCACGGATGGGACGGCGGTGCTCGGCTTGGGCGACATCGGGCCGGAGGCCGGGATGCCGGTCATGGAGGGGAAGTGCGTCCTGTTTAAGGCTTTCGGCGATGTGGACGCCTTTCCGCTGTGCATCCGCTCCCACGATGTGGACGCCATTGTCGAGACGGTGGCGCTGTTGGCCGGTTCCTTCGGCGGGATCAATTTGGAGGACATCTCGGCGCCGCGTTGCTTTGCCATCGAACGGAAATTGAAAGAAAGGCTCGACATTCCCGTCTTCCACGACGACCAGCACGGCACGGCGGTGGTCACGGCGGCCGCGCTGCTGGGCGCCACGCGTCTGCTCGACCGGCGTCTCGCCGATCAAACGGTCGTCATCTGCGGCGTGGGCGCCGCGGGCGCGGCTGTGGCGCGGCTGCTGCTCCAGATGGGTGTGCGGGAGATCATCCTGTGTGACAGGCAGGGCGCCGTCTACGAGGGCCGTGACGGGCTGAACGAGGAGAAGCAGGCTATGGCCCGGCTGACCAACCGCGCCCGCCGAAAGGGGTCGCTGGCCGACGCGCTGTGCGGCGCCGATGTGTTCATCGGCGTGTCGGGGCCCGGTCTTGTCACGGCGGAGATGGTGCGCGCTATGAATCCGGCGCCGATCGTCTTTGCCATGTCCAACCCGACGCCCGAGATTTGGCCGGAGGAAGCCCGGGCGGCGGGGGCCTCGGTGGTCGGCACGGGCCGTTCGGATTTCCCAAACCAGATCAACAATGTGCTGGCGTTTCCCGGGATCTTCCGGGGGGCGCTGGACGTACGCGCCTCCGACATCAACGACGAGATGAAATTGGCCGCCGCGCAGGCCATCGCCGGGCTCATCGACGACAATGAGATCTCGGCCGATTATATCATCCCCACCGCCTTCGACCCAAGAGTAGGCCCCGCCGTAGCCACCGCCGTAGCCACCGCCGCCCGCAATTCAGGAGTGGCCCGTGTGTGAAAATGGGAAGTATAGATAAGACATGAATCACCTGCGGTGCTTCATGCCCGAAGTTCAGGAGTGGCCCGTGTGTGAAAATGGGAAGTTATAGTAAGACATGAATCACCTGAGGTGCTTCATGTCTGAAGTTCAGGCGTTGCCCGTGTGTGAAAATGGGAATTCATATCAAATCACCTGTGGTGATTTAATCCTGAAAATGGGAGTGTGTTCTTTGGTGATTGCGAAAATGGTGCATTGTAATCTCAATGTGACGGATCTTGACCGCAGCATTGCGTTTTATCATCTGGCGCTGGGGCTGGAGGTCCAGCGGCGGATGATGTCGCAGGACGGCTCGTTTTCCATTGTGTATCTGGGCGACGGCCGGTCGGAATTTGCGTTGGAACTGACCTGGCTGCGCGACCATCCGCAGCCCTATGAGCTGGGAGAAAATGAATCTCACATCGCCTTTGCGGTGGACGATTACGACGGCGCCCACGCGCGCCACGCGGAGATGGGCTGCATCTGCTACGAAAACACGGAGATGGGGCTGTATTTTATCCATGACCCGGACGGTTACTGGCTGGAGATTCTTCCGGCGCGCCGCCAGCCGTCGGTCACGGCGAATTGAAGGCAGGAGAGTCTATAATGCCCGATTATGATTTTTATCTGGTAAACCGGCGTGTTTTGAACGACCCGGAGGGCTTTGTCGAGGAGTGTGACCGGCAGTTTGAGCGGCGTGTCAGGGCGGCGGCGGATTATATTGCCGACCATCTGCGCGAGAGCCCCATTGTGTTGCTGTCCGGGCCGTCCGGCTCCGGCAAGACGACGACCGCGAAGCTTTTGGAACTGGATCTGCGTGAGCGGGGCGTGCTGACGCACGTCATCTCTCTCGACAACTATTACCGCACCGTGGAGCTTGCCACCCACCCCCGCGACGAGGAGGGCAGCGTGGATTTTGAAGCGCCGGAATGTCTGGATATTCCGCTGCTCACGCAGCATTTTTCCGACCTGGCCGAGGGGCGGGAGATCTTGGCGCCCAAGTTCGATTTCCCCAAACAGGCCCGGGATGAGAGCCGCGCGCTCCCGCTCCGGCTGGGGCCGCACGACGTGGCCATTTTCGAGGGGATCCACGCGCTGAATCCGATGCTCTCCGGGCCGATCGGCGCGCGGGCGCAGAAGCTGTACGTCAGCGCCCGGTCCAACGTCGTGCGGGACGGGTCGCTCTATTTCAAAGGGACTTGGATGCGTCTGATCCGCCGTCTCATCCGGGATGAAAAATTCAGAGGCGCGGAGTCCGCGTATACCATGTCGCTCTGGGCCGGTGTGCGCCGCGGGGAGAAGAAATACATTTCCCCGTTCAAAAACGACGCCGACATCATGGTCGATTCTTCGCTGGCCTATGAGGTTTGCGCGTTGAAGCGCTTCGCGCTGCCGCTGGTGTCGCGTGTGCCGGAGGAGTGCCAGCGGCGCGCGGAGCTGCTGGAGATCCACCCCCGGATGCTTCCCTTCGCCGAGCTTGACGAGCATATGCTGGCGCACGACTCGCTGCTGCGCGAATTCATCGGCGGCGGGACGATCCAATACTGACGACAAGGGGGAAAAACGCATGGACCCGAAGGTAAAAGAACTTTTAGACAGGATCCGGGAGACGGCGTCCACGGCGGGCGGAGTTGCCTATTATGGGTTGGACGCCGCCGGCAAAAAGGCGGGGGAGGTCTGGGACATCACAAAACTCAAATGGAAACGGACCGACCTGAAGGCCGACGTGTACCGGCTCTACCGCGATGTGGGCGAGATCGTCTACGCCACGCACGCAAAGCCGGACGCGCCCACGGATGCGTTGGACAGCCTTTTGGCGGCGCTGGACGAGAAGCATGAGGCCATAGAGGAACTGACGCGGAGGATCGAGGAGAGGCGCCAGGGCCGCGTCTGCCCCAACCGGGACTGCGGCGCCGCCGTCACGGCCGGGGATGCCTTCTGCCGACGCTGCGGAGCGACGCTGCGCGCGGACGCGGACAAGGCGGACAAGGAGGAAACCTGATGGCGGTCCCCCAGGACTGCGAGGATGCCCTGCGCTTTCTGCGCGCGCGGCTGTGCGGGTTTGCGCCGGAGGCGCTGTTGATCTTGGGCTCCGGCCTCGGGTCTTTGGCCGACGAGGTGTCCGCGGACGGCGGGGAGCGGCCGGTGGCCGTGCCCTACGGGGAAATCCCGGGGTGGCCGGCGTCCACAGCCCCCGGACACGCGGGGCGCCTGGCGTTCGGCCGGCTGGCCGGCCGCCGCGTGATGGTCATGCAGGGGCGGCCGCACCACTACGAAGGCCATGAGATGGCCGCGATAGCCCGGCCGGTCTATCTGGCCGCCGCGCTGGGCGCGCGTACGCTGTGCGTCACCAACGCGGCGGGCGCCGTCAACACCGCGTGGTCGAAGGGCGACATCATGCTCATCTCAGATCACATCCGGCTCTTCGGCGACAGCCCGCTGCGCGGGGAGAATCCGCCGGGGCTGGCGCGCTTTCCGGACATGTCCGACGTCTACACGCCGGCGTTGCGGGCTGTGGCCCACAGCGCCGCGCGCGACCTGGGGCTGACGCTGCGCGAGGGTGTGTACATGTTCTTTCCGGGCCCCCAATATGAGACGCCGGCCGAGATCAGGGCCGCGCGGGCGCTGGGCGCGGACGCCGTCGGCATGTCAACCGTGCCGGAGGTCATCGCCGCGCGCCACGCCGGCCTTGCGGTGCTGGGCTTCTCACTTCTCTCCAACATGGCCGCCGGCATCCAAAACGCCCCGCTGGACGGGGCCGAGGTGCTGCAAGCCGGGGAGGAGAGGGGCGCGGTTTTCTCCGCGCTCGTGCGCCGCTGTCTCGCGGGCTTGCCGAAGGCGTAGCCCGTCCGCGCATAAAAAAACACCTCCGTCCGGCCTGCGGCACCGCGGTGCGCAGATCCGGCCGGGGGTGTTTTGGGTGTGCGCCTCGTGTCGGCTTGGGCGCCGTCAGTCGGCGTTTTCGCCGACGGTTTGGATCTTTTTGTGGAAATCCGGATCCTCACATACGACGAGGACGGGCTTTGTGAAGTCCAGCGCGTACATGCCGATGTAGCTTCTGGCGTCGATGACCCGGCTGCTGTCCAGCGAGTGGAGCGCCACATCGTGACTTGTCTCCAGCGCCAGGCGCTGAATCTCCTGCAATTCGTTAATATAGCGGATAAATTTCTTCGAAACCATCGGGAGCCCTCCTTTTTCTTTTGATACATGGTGTGCGTCAAGTGTCAAAAGCCCCGCCAACTGCCGGCCGGCGATTTTTCGTCACATCTTATGGACGTAAGATGCGCTTCCGACACCTGAACCATAGTATATCACGGCCTGCGGGAAAAAGAAAGAAAAATCCTGTCGCCCTTTTCCCGCCTGCTTTTCCCGACGACTTTTCCCCGCCGCATCGCTTAAAATACCAATTGTTACCAAATGATGCGAAGGGGGGATTTCATGCAAAGGGGAGGACTGCGGGCGTGGGCCAGGCAGAGCGGGGTCAATCCGGCGCGGCTGCTGGCCGGGCGAGGCGTCAGCCCGGCGCTGCGGCGCGGCGCGCTGCTGCTGTTCCGGTTTGCGATGGGGTATCTGTTGACCAGGGCGGAGATGTTTTCCGGGCGCGCGCCGTTCGGCGTCGGGTTTGTGGCGGCCGGCGGCGTGGACACGATGAGCTTTTTCGGCTTCATCGGCGCGCTGTGCGGCTACGCCGGTATGCCGGATCTCTCGGACGGCCTCCGGTACGCGGCCGTTGCCGTGCTGGTCTTTGCCGCCGGTTTTGTCTTTCAAGACACCGGCGCGGCGCAAAAACCGATGTTTATGCCGCTGGTCACGGTGGCGGCCGGCGGTTTTGTGGGCGTTGTGTTTGTGGCGGCCGACGGTTTTCCGCTCTCCGGCGTGCTGCTCTATGTCGCCGAGGTTGTCATGATGACGGGCGCCGCTTATTTTTTCCGCACCGTCCTGGGGCCCGCGCCGGCCGCCGAGGCGGCGGAGAATCCGCCGCTCAGCATGCGCCGGCTGATCAGTTTGCTCATCCTTGTCTCCTGCCTGTTTTTGTCGCTGTCGCGGCTCGTGCTCTTTGGCGGTCTGTCGCCGGCGCGCTGCGCCGCGCTGCTGCTCGTGCTGCTGCTGGCGCGGCGCGGCGGCGTGGGGGCGGGCAGCACGTCGGGGCTGTCCGTCGGGCTCGCGCTGGATCTCTCCGCCGGCACGCCGTTTTACGCCGTGGCCTACGGCCTCACGGGCCTGATATCCGGCGTCTTTCAGGGGGCGGGCAAGCCGGCTTGCGCCGGTCTCGGCGTGCTGGTCACGGCCGTTTCGGCGCAGTGGGCGCAGGAGGAGTCCGCGCGCCTGTTCGCGGTGTGCGAGGCCGCCGTGGCCGCCGTGGCGTTCCTGTTGATCCCGGACGACGCCCTGCCGTTCTTGAGCGCCGGCGCGCCGCGGCGGGCGGCGGGGGAGGAGGAGCGCCTGCGCGACACCGTGCGGCAGCGTCTGCGCGGCGCGGCGGCCTCCTTCCGGTCTCTCTACGAGGCGCTGACGGGGTATTTTGTACAGGGCGGGCACAGCAATGACGAGGACATCGCCACGGTCTTCGACAGGACAACCGACCGCGTCTGCAAAAAATGCGCGCTGGTCACCGTCTGCTGGGACAAAGAATCCCTTGCGACGTTTCACGCGCTCACCGACACGGCGTCGGCCATGCTGGCGCGCGGCGCGCTGGAGCCGTCGGACTTTCCGACCTACTTTTCCGCCCGCTGCCTCAACTTTGCCCGGTTTGTCAGTGTGGGCAACGAGGAGTTGACGGCCCTCATGTACCGGCGGCAGTTTAAGGCCAAACTCCGGGAAAACCGCGCCCAGCTCTGCCGCCAATATGCCGAGCTGGCGCAGATCTTACAGTGGACGGCCGAGGAGGCGGCCGCCGCGCCGGCCTACGACCGCGAAGCGGAAAACCGCCTCTCGCACTACCTGCGGTCGGTGGGGGTGGAGGGGCGCGTGGCCGTGTCGCTCGGCGCCGCCCGCCGCACGCGGGTGGAGATCGCGGGGGAGAACCTCTCGGCGCTCTCGGGGGGCCGCCGGGAGACCGCGCGGGCGCTCTCGACGCTGCTGGGCGTGCCTCTGGGGCCGCCGGAACAGGAGCGGGGCGTCTTTGGCGAGCGGATCGTTCTCACGGAGTCCGAACCCCTGGCGACCGCCATCGGCGTGGCGGCGCGCCAAAAGCAGGGGCAAACGGTAAACGGCGACAACGGCGCCCATTTTAAGACGGACGACGGGATCCTCTACCTGCTGCTCTCGGACGGGATGGGCAGCGGACAGGCGGCGTCTGTGGATTCGGGACAGGCCGTGCGGCTCCTGGAGCGCTTTTTGCGGGCCGGCATCCCGCCGGAGAACGCGCTGAGCACGCTCAACTCGGCGCTGGTGCTCCGGGGCGAGCAACGGGTCGGATTTGTAACGGTGGATCTGGTGGCGCTGAATCTCTTAAACGGGGACGTTGTGTTTTACAAATGCGGCGCGGCTCCGTCTTATCTCAGGTGCGGCCGAAAGGTCACGCGCGTTATGAACGGCGCGCTGCCCGCGGGGCTCTCCGCGGGCGACCCGGCCGCGGCGCCGGACGTCACGCGCCTGCGGGTCGGCCCCGGGGCGCTGCTTCTGCTGGCCAGCGACGGCGTCGCCGACCCGGAGGCGGACGACTGGCTGTGCCGGCTCTTGGCGGAGTGGGGAGACGGGAGCCCGCGCGAACTGGCCGGGCAAGTGCTGGAGGCCGGCGCGCGGGAGCGAGGCCGGGTGGACGACATGACGGTGATGGCCCTGCGCGTGGAACGTCGGCGCGATCCGTCCTAAATATTCCAATATCTTCCTTTTCATGGGCAATTCACCGCTTTTTCTTAGCGATCCTCTTCCTTTTTGCCGGGAGAGAGAGTATAATCAATAAAGACTGCGTCCGACGGTGTTGTCCTCGGGGCGGTTTTGGCAAATTACCGTTTTGGGTGGTGCGTGGGCTTGGTCATCGGCCAGTACATCGACAGCTTTCTCCCCGCGATCGACGGGGTCATTCATGTGGTTCGCAGCTACGCGCGGATCTTAAACGGGGTGGGCGACGCCTGTTATGTGGTGGCGCCGGCCGAGCCGGGGTATGTGGACGAGGAGCCCTTTGAGGTCATTCGATTTCGGTCTGTCCGCGTGGCGCAGAGCCGCCGGCAATACCGGGCCGGCGTGCCGTCGCTGGACATCCGCTACCGGCAGCAAAGCAAGGGTCTCAGGCCCGACATCGTGCACGCCCACACGCCCTTCGGCTGCGGGCTGGACGCGTTGCGCATCGCGGGGGAGATGAACATTCCGCTGGTCGCCACGTTTCATTCCAAATATTACGACGACTTCCGCCAGGTGACGGGGAGCGATTCTTTGGCGAAGCTCGGCGTTCGGTACGTTGTCTGGTTTCTGCGCCGGGCGGACCATGTCTGGACGGTCAGCGACGCGACGGTGGAGACGCTGCGCGCCTACGGCTACCGGGGGTCCGTCGAGGTGATGCCGAATGGCGCGGACGCCTTCAAACCGCCGGACGCGGAGGCGCTGATCCGCCGGACCCGGCGGGACTTCCACCTGGACGCCGGGGCCACTTTCCTCTTTGTGGGGCAGCTCATCCGGCAAAAAAACGTGTACCTCATCGTCGAGGCGCTGGCGATGCTGAAGCAGAGATACGGCGATTTTCGCATGGTGTTTGTGGGCGAGGGCAACGCCCGGGCGGAGCTGGAATCCCTGTGCCGGCAAAATGATCTTTCGGAGCACGTGATTTTTACGGGGAACATCTACGACCGGGACGCGCTGCAGGGGTTGTATCTCACGGCGGATCTCTTTTTGTTCCCCTCGCTGTACGACAACGCCCCGCTCGTTGTGCGCGAGAGCGCCGCCCTGGAGACGCCCTCGCTGCTCATTGAGGGCAGTCACCCGGCGCAGGGTGTGACAGACGGGGACAACGGCTACCTGTGCCGGGAGTCGGCCGCGTCGCTGTGCGAAAAGATCGAAGAGGTCCTCGCCGACCGGGCGGCGCTGGCGCGGGTGTCGCGGCGCGCCCTGGAGACCCTGCCCGAGAGTTGGGAGGACATTGTCGGCCGGGTGCGCGAAAAATACGCCGACATCATTGAGCGCCGCCGGAGTTGTTCCAAGCGGGCGCCGCCGCTGTAAAACGGTTCGCGGAGAGCGCGCGAGGGGGTTTTGAGAGGCGCGATGGAACTGATCACAAGCCGTTTGTCGTTGCAGCCGCTGTCGCAACGGACTATGGTCGCCGCCATACGCACGGGGGACCCGTGCGTATGTCTCGGTCTGCCCGCCGACAAGCTGACGCGGGAGCAAAGGCAGATGCAGCGCCGGGTTTATACGGCCAAGCTGCAAATCGGCCTGCGGGCGCCGGACGCCTGGCTGCTGTGTACGTCTTGGCAGATGGTCTGCCGCCGGACGGGCGAGCTGGTGGGGGAGGCCGGGTTCAAAGGCCCCCCGCGGTGGGGGGAACTCGAGATCGGCTACAGCACCCGCGCCGCGCACCGCAACCGGGGCTATATGACGGAAGCAGTACAGGCACTGTGCCGGTACGCCTTCCGGCAGACGATCCGCCGGGTGGAATATGTCATCGCCACCACGCGGGCGGACAACCTGCCCTCGCACCGCGTGCTGATCAAAAACGGCTTCCTGCGGGCGGGGGAGCGAAACGGCCTGCTGCTCTGGAAATTGCCGGGTCCGAACGCGCCGGCCGCCGGGCCGGGTTGACATTTTGAGCCGTTTGTTCGCGTGGCTTGCGCTGTTTGGCGATTGACAAACCCCTTCGACCGGTTCATAATATGGTTCGGGTGTCAAAAGCGCGTCTGCCGAGGGCCGCGTCGATTTTTCGGCGGATGAAACAAAAACGCGCGGGGCCTTTGCCGGGCTTGCGCGGTGAGGCGGGGGCGCATACCGGGCGTGTTCGCGGGGTTTTGAAAAACGCGCGAAACCAATTCGCCAACCGGCGGCGGGCGGGACTTTTGACGTTCGAAGCGCCACGCGAAACTGCACGCGACGCAAAACTGCACATAAGGCAGAACTGCAAGGGGGAGACGGGTTTGGACATCTTGTTTGCCCATGTGACGGCCGTGACGATGGACCCCGAAGCCCCGCTGCTGTGCGACGCCTATGTGGGCGTGGCGGACGGGCGGATTGCCTATGTCGGAACGAAGCGGCCGGACGGCCCGGCCGCGCGGACGGTGGACGGCCGCGGGCATGTGCTCATGCCCGGTCTGGTGAACGCCCACACACACCTGCCGATGACGCTGCTGCGCGGCTACGCCGACGACTACGCCCTCCAGGCATGGCTCTTCGAACATATCTTCCCCGCCGAGGCGCGGATGGACGGCCGCGCCGTGCGGGCCGGCACACTGCTGGCCATTGCGGAGGCCGTCTCTTTCGGCACGGTGTCTGTCTCCGACATGTACGACCACTGCGGCGACATTGCCGCCTGCGTGGCCGAGGCGGGCCTCAAGGCCAACCTGTCGCGCGGGGTTCTCTGTCTCGACGAACCCTTCGACCGGCGCACCCACGCGGGCTTTGCCGAGACCGTGGCGCTTTGCGACGAGTGGCACGGGTACGACGGCGGCCGCATCCGCGTGGACGCGGCCATCCACGCCGAGTACACGTCGGGCCCGGCGCTGTGGGAGGCCGTTGCCGCCCTGGCCCGGGAGCGGGGGCTGCGGTTGCAGGTGCATCTCTCGGAGACACAGCGCGAGCACGAGAGGTGCCTGGCCGCAAACGGCTTGACGCCGGCCGCCCGGCTGGCGCGCGCCGGCGTGTTCTCCGTCCCGGTGACGGCGGCCCACGCCGTGTGGCTCTCGGAGGAGGACATGGACCTTCTGGCCGGGCACGGCGCCGCCGTGGTCCACTGCCCGGTGAGCAACTGCAAGCTGGCCTCCGGCGCGGCGCCCCTCGCGGCTTGGCGCCGGCACGGGCTGACCGTGGCGCTCGGCACCGACGGCACCGCCTCCAACAACACGCTGGATCTTTTTGAGGAGATCAAACTCTCCGCCCTGCTCGCCAAATGCCTGTCGGGCGACCCCGCCGCGCCGCGGGCCGAGGAGACGCTCGGCCTGGCCGTCGGCGGCGGCGCGTGCGCGCAGGGCCGGGCCGGGGAGACGGGGCGCGTTGCCGTGGGGTTTGACGCCGATCTTATCCTGCTGGATTTCAGCCGGCCGCATTTGACCCCCTGCTACGACGTCGTGAGCCAGCTTGTCTACGCCGCGCGCGGCGGCGACGTGGTGCTGACGATGGTGCGCGGGCGCGTGCTGTACGACCACGGCGCGTTTCCCACCATCGACATAGAACGGGTTCTTTATGAGTTGCGGGACTACGCGCTGCCCCGCGTCGCCGGGGACAGACAGTTCCCGATTTCACCTGTCTGGATGTGTTGACATGCCCGCATCGAAAAAACAAAATTTCTTACAGGGCGCGCTGATTTTGTCGGCCGCGACGGCGCTCGTCAAGGTCATCGGCGCGGTCTTTAAGATCCCGCTGCAAAATCTGATCGGCCCGACCGGGTATTCGTACTTCGACGTCGCGTACTCAATCTACTCCACGCTCTTTGTCATCTCCAGCGCTGGGCTGCCGGTGGCGATCTCCAAGATGGTCTCCGAGGCCGGCGCCCGCCGCCGCTTTGTCGAGACGCGGCATATCTTCCGCCTGGCGCTGGGCGCCTTTGTCTGCATCGGCGCCGCCGGGTCTCTCGTATTGTTCTTCGGCGCGCGCGCGCTGGCCGGCTGGATGGGCAACGCGGACGCCTATCAGGCCATTATGGCCATTGCGCCCTCGGTGTTGTTTGTGTCCGTCATGTCCGCCTTCCGGGGTTACCATCAGGGGCAGGGCAACATGTATCCGACGGCCATCTCACAGGTTGCCGAGGCATCCTGCAAGCTCGTGGTGGGCTACCTGCTGGCCGCGTGGGTGCACAGCTCCGGCCTCGGCCTGGAGCGGGCCGCCGCCGCCGCGATCAGCGGGGTGACGGTGGGGTCCGTCGTGGGCGCGCTGTATATGGTGCTGGCCCGGCGCCGGCGCGTGGAGCTTGTGCCGGCCAACGCCGACCCCGCCACCCGGTCCCGCCGGGTATTGCTGCGCGAGATTCTCCGGCTCTCGGTGCCGGTCACGATCAGCGCGTCGGTGCTCAGCCTCACAAATCTCATCGACAAGGGGCTCGTCATGAATCGGCTGTTTGCCGCCGGGTACGCGCTCTCGGAGGCCAAGAAGGTCATAGGCGCCTACAGCTTTGCCCAGACGCTGTTCAATCTGCCCTCGGCGTTTATTCTCACGATCTCCGTCAGCATCATCCCCGCGCTGACGGTGGCGCTCACCCATCGGGACGACAAAGCGGCCAACCGCACGATCCGTTCGGCGCTGCGGGTCACATCCCTGCTTGCGATGCCGTCCGCCGCGGGGCTCTCCGCGCTGGCCCTGCCCATCTTGACACTGCTGTCGATGCACCAGCCGGAGACGGTCAAGATCGCGGCGCCGCTGCTTGTCACGCTGGGCTTTGCCGTGATTTTCGTCTGCCTCGTGTCGCTGACAAATGCCATTTTGCAGGCGATGGGCCTTGTCCACGTTCCCATCGTCACGATGTTCGCGGGCGGCTGTGTCAAGCTCATCGCCAACTATTTCCTCGTCGGCAACCCCGACATCAACATCGCCGGCGCGCCGGTGGGCACGGTGCTGTGCTACGCCGTCATCGCGCTGCTGAATCTTGGCGTTATCATGCGCGTGCGCAGCGGCATCCGCTTTTGGGGCGTCTTTGTGAGGCCGCTGTTTGCCACTGCCGGCATGGGCGTGTTTGCCGGCCTGTTTTACCGGTTTGTGACGGATGTGGCCGGCCTCAGCGTCCCCCTGGGCGCGGTGGTGTCGATCGTCGCGGCCGTCGCCGTATATGTGGCATTGGTTGTCGTTTTGCGCGCTATGCCGCGGGAAGATGTGCTGTTGCTGCCGCGCGGAGAAAAATTGGTAAAATTTATGAAATTGTGATTTTTTGGGTGCGCTCTGGAAAAAATCGCATTTTTATGAAAAAATACTTGCAGAAAGGAGCGTACTATGGTAGATTCTGTGTATGAGCCTCCGTTTGATTTTTCCAAGCTTCTGTCCATTATGGCATTGCTCCGTTCGGAACGGGGCTGCCCGTGGGACAGGGAGCAGACGCACGCGTCCATCCGGCAGAATCTTCTCGAAGAGGCCTATGAGGTCTGTGAGGCCATCGACCTCGACGACAAGGCGCTCCTGTGTGAGGAGCTGGGCGACGTCTTGTTGCAGGTAATTTTCCATGCGCGGATGGAGGAGGAGGCGGGAGGCTTTTCAATCGATGCCGTGGTCGACGGACTTTGTCGCAAACTGATTTTGCGCCACCCCCATGTGTTTGGCTCGGCTCGTGTGGAGGGTTCCGACGAGGTGCTGACGCGGTGGGAGGAGATCAAACAGAAGTCCAAGGGGCGCACGACGGGGCACGAGGCGATGCGCGCGGTGGCGCGCAGCCTGCCTGCCCTGATGCGGGCGGAGAAAATTCAAAAAAAGGCGCGCAAAATGGGTTTTGACTGGCCGAGCGTCGAAGGCGCTTGGGACAAGCTTTTGGAGGAATGTTCCGAGCTCAAAACGGCGATGGAAGAAAGGGGAAATGCGGAAGAGGAGTTGGGCGATTTGTTGTTCGCCGCGGTCAATGTGGCGCGATTCCTGCATATCGATCCTGAGCGGGCTCTGGAGAGAGCCTGTGACAAATTCACGGACCGTTTTGGGTATGTGGAGAGCGGGGCGCTCTCGTCCGGCCGGCGGTTGGACGAGATGACACTGGCGGAAATGGACAAACTCTGGGATGAGCGAAAGCGACTTGAAAGGGCGAAAAAAGAAGCTTCGACCGACCTTTCATTTCAAAAAGATGTACAATAAGGAGGAATTCGCTATGAACAAATCAGATCTGGTCAATGTGGTCTCCGAGAGGGCCGGCTTGACGAAGAAGGATGCGGAAAAGGCGATCAGTAACGTCTTCGAGGCGATCAGCGACGCGCTGGTCGCGGATGACAAGGTACAACTCGTTGGGTTTGGCACGTTTGAAGTCAAGTCCCGCGCGCCGCGTATGGGCCGCAACCCCAAGACCAAAGAGAGCATCCAGATCCCCGCGTCCAAATCTCCCGTTTTCAAAGCGGGCAAAGCGCTCAAGGATGCCGTCGCACAGTAATCGGCGACCCTCCCCCGGGGGAGACCGTGTGAAAACCTGAGGTCTTCATCGCGCCAAGCAATGCATGGCATAATTTCCAACATATACCATGTATTGTGGTTTTGGATGTGAAAATGACGTTTTTCACATGGTCTGGGGGCGGGTGTTTGCATAGAAACCCGCGTCCGGTCCGCCCGCGCGGGCGGGCCGGACGCGGGTAAAAGCCGTGCCGCCGCCGTATCCAGGCCGGGGCCGTGAGCACCGTGCCGCCGCGAAACGGCCATAAAAAACAAGAATTTTGGTTGCGGGCGCGGCCCGCTTTGGATCTCTCAAACGCGAGGTTTGTGTATGCGTCTGGACAAATATCTTAAAGTCTCCCGGCTCATCAAGCGGCGCACCGTGGCGAGCGAGGCCTGCGGGAACGAGCGCGTCCGGGTAAACGGCCGCGCGGCCAAGGCCGCTTACGACGTCAAGGTGGGCGACATTGTCGAAGTCCGTTTCGGGCAGCGGACGCTGACCGTGGAGGTGCTCTCTCTCCAGGAGCACGCCGCCCGCGCCGAGGCGCCGGCGATGTACAGAGAGGTCGCGGCGCACTGACACCCCCGGCGGTTCTTTTTGGGGCGGCGGCGGCATAAAATAATGCCGCGCGGCTTCGAGCCGGCGCCATCTGAGCGCAAGGGGGACGCAGGCATGTACGACGACAGGGAGAAGAGCGTGGCGGCGATGCCGCACCACATCATTTTGGAGGGCCGGAGCCGCCTGTCCATCACGGGCGTGGAGGATGTCGACAGCTTTGACGAGACCACGGTGGTGCTGTATACGTCAAAGGGCCTTCTGACGGTGCGGGGGAGCGGCCTGCGCGTGGACCGTCTCACGATCGAGGGCGGAGAGCTGAACATCGAGGGGCTTGTGGACGCGCTGGAGTACCAGGCGGAACCGCGCGCCGGCGGCGGCTTTTGGTCGCGCCTGTTTCGCTGACGCGTGGAGCAGTCTGTCTCCGCGCAGCTGACCCAGTTTTTCCTCTCGCTGGCCCTGGGGCTGCCGCTCGGCCTGTTGTACGATGTGATGCGGGTGTTCCGCCGGCGCGCCCGCCGGCGTTTTTTGTCCGTTGTGTGCGATTTTTTGTTCCCGGCCGTCTGTTTTGCGGCGGCTTTTTGGTTCGCCATGACAATATCCGGCGGTCAGGTGCGTTTTTACAACCTGGCCGGTACGGCCTTCGGCGGGGCGCTGTATGGGTTGCTTCTCAGCCCCTATGTGTGCTGTGTGGGCGATATTTTGGCCGACGTGCTGCTGTTTTTTTTGCGCGTGGCGCTGTGGCCGCTGCGCTGCGCGGCGGTATTTACAAAAATATTTTGTCGAAATGTGAAAATACTCTTCCTTTATCAGAAAAAAGGTGTTAAAATAAAAAGCGACATTCAAAGCGCACGCCGGCATTGGCGAAGCCGGAGACATTTTGCTCGGAGGGGATCTCGTCGAGATGAAGAGAAAGAAAAAAGTGAGTTTTTTTCTCAAAGTTCTCGTGGTCGTTCTGGCCGTCTACTCGGCCGTCACATTGGTGCGGCTGCAGATCGAACTCAACGCACAGCGGGACCGCCGCGATACGCTCGAGGAGGAGAGAGACCGTCAGCGTCAGAAGAACGCGGCGCTCGCTTCCTTTTCAGAGTCTGAGCTGGACGATGAAGCCGTCACGCGCATCGCGCGGGAAGAGCTTGGTCTTGTGATGCCGGATGAAGTATTGATTGTAGACGTGGGTCACTGACCCGGCATACACAAAGGAGGATTTGCGGGCGCATGGACGTGGAGATAGGGAGTATCGTCGAGGGGAAGGTCACCGGTATCACAAAATTTGGCGCCTTTGTGGCGTTGCCTATGGGCCGCAGCGGGATGGTGCATATCTCCGAAGTTGCCCATTCCTATGTGAGCGATATCCATGAGCATTTGACCGTCGGCCAGGAGGTCAAAGTAAAGATCATGGCCGTCGACAAAGAGGGGCGCATCAATCTCTCCATCAAGAAAGCCGCGCCCGCGCCGTCTGGGCCGCCCAGAGCGCCGCGCGGCAATTACGGCGGCCGCGGCCGGCCCGAAAACCTCTCGTTTGAAGACAAACTGCGCCAGTTTATGCAGGATTCGCAGACAAAGATGTCCAGTATGCGCCCCGTCGAGCGCCGCGCTTCCCGCCGCGACGGCCGCCGCTGACACGCAACACGTAGCGCCGCCAGTGATTGGCGGCGCTGTTTTGGCATGTGGGGCGCCCGCCGGCGCCAAAAAGAATTACCATCAAGAGACAGAATTTCTTCCGCCGCCTGATGGTAGTCACTGGTGCGCGAGGCGGGACTTGAACCCGCACGTGCGTATTGCACACTAGAACCTGAATCTAGCGAGTCTGCCAATTCCACCACTCGCGCATGTCGCACCTGCACCCACTATATATAGTATATACACCACTACATGTAGTGGTCGGAACCGAGCCGGGCCCGTTTTGGCCGCTGAAACCAACATACCGGACGCCCGGACCGGCTGCGAAAATAAGTATATAGCATCCCCGCGCGTTTGTCAAGACGGCGTTTCAAACTTTATGGCCGGAATCCACTTTTTCGTTTGCGCGATGTTTTCGTTGAAAAATTGCTTGACAGCCTCCGAGTGGGTCTGCTATAATGAATTGGATAAAGAAAGAAGGGCTGCACCGCTCTCACCGTCCGTTTCCGACGGCCGGTTTACATCGGATCCCGCTTCGCGCGTGTCGCGGAGTGTTTGAGGATGTCCATGCGGGCGCTGTCGCCCGCGTTTTATTTTTCCTGGAGGTGTTTCGGTATCGGCAACATGGATCATCAGCTCAACGAAGCCATCAGAGACCGCGAGGTCCGTCTGATCGACGCGGATGGAACACAGCTTGGCGTCATGCTCACGCGTGACGCGTTGTCCATTGCGGTCGAAAAAGAGATGGACCTTGTGAAGATCGCGCCCACGGCCACGCCGCCGGTGTGTCGCATCATGGACTACGGCAAATTTCGGTTTGAGCAGTCCAAAAAAGAGAAAGAGGCGCGCAAAAGTCAACACACCGTTGAGATGAAGGAAATCCGTCTGTCCTCTGGCATTGACGTGCACGATTTCAACTTCAAGCTGAAAAACGGGATCCGCTTTCTGCAGGAGGGGAACAAACTCAAGGTGTCCGTACGTTTCCGCGGCCGGCAGATGGCGCATACCTCCATTGGAGAGCAGCAGCTTTTGAAGTTTGCCGAAGCTTGCGGCGATGTTGCGACAATGGAACGTCTCCCCAAACTGGAGGGCCGGAGCATGTCTATGTTCCTGGCCGCGAAACCGGCCGCCAAAGCCGCCGCGGCCGCCAAGTCCGCCGAACCCGGCAGCGCGCCGGAGCCTGGGCGGAAGACGCCTTGAATTTCACCGGAAGGAGAAAGATCCATGCCAAAACTCAAAACCCATACAGGGGCCAAAAAGCGTTTTAAGGTCACTAAAAATGGCAAGGTTAAGCGTTATCACGCCTACAAAAGCCACATTTTGACCAAAAAGAGCACGAAACGTAAACGCGGCTTGCGCAAGGGCGCTTACGCCGACAAGACAAACGAAGCGAACATCAAGAGCCTCGTCCCCTATTTGTAAGGGGCGCGGGTCTCTCGGCACACTCGAACAGGGAGGAACAAGATTATGGCTCGCATTAAGGGCGCGGTCACCACGCGCAGACGCAGAAAAAAGATCCTAAAACTCGCCAAAGGGTATTGGGGCGCTAAATCTAAAAATTTCCGCACGGCCAACCAGGCCGTGATGAAATCGCTGCAATATGCGTATATCGGCCGCCGTTTGCGCAAACGCGATTTTCGCCGCCTGTGGATCGTTCGCATCTCGGCCGGCGCGAAGGCAAACGGGCTCAATTATTCCCGGTTTATGTACGGTCTTCGCAAGCTGAACATCAATTTGAACCGCAAAGTACTGAGCGAGATGGCCATTCACGACAAGCCGGCGTTCGCGGCCATTGCCGAACAGGTCAAGGGCGCTCTGGCGTGACGGTGTGTGTCATTCCGTCTCCCCCGTCTTCCGGCGGGGGAGATGTTTTATCCGCGCGGCAAATGACGAGGGGAGGCGGAGGCGGATGAGACTCATGAGACTCATGGTGCTCGACGGCAACAGCCTGTTAAACCGCGCGTTTTACGGCGTCAAAGCGCCGCTTTCCACCGGCGACGGGCAGCCGACAGGCGCGCTGATGGGGTTTATCAACATCTTGCAAAAGCTGCTGGACGACTACGCGCCCGAGGCGCTGTGCGTCGCCTTTGACCTGCCCGTTCCCACCTTTCGTCACAAGCTCTATGACGGATATAAGGCCACGCGCAAGCCGATGCCGGAGGACTTGGCCTCCCAGCTTCCGCTGTGCCGGGCGCTGTTGGACGCGATGCGCGTGCGGCGGTACGAGCTGGCGGGGTACGAGGCGGACGACGTCATCGGCACTGTCAGCCGCCTGTGCGGCGAGGCGGGGTGGGGCTGCGACATCGTCACGGGCGACCGCGACAGCTTCCAGCTCATCGGGCCGTATGTGCGGGTGCTGCACGTATCTTCGCGCGCGGGGCGCACGGCCACAACGCCCTACGACGAGCAGGCCGTCCGGGCCGAGTACGGCCTGACGCCGGACCAGCTCATCGACCTGAAAGCGCTGATGGGGGACGCGTCGGACAACATCCCCGGCGTGCCCGGCGTGGGGGAGAAGACGGCGCTGACGCTGATGCACCGATTCGGCTCCCTGGATGCGGTCTACGCGGGCCTGGAGGACTCCGACCTGCGCCAGACATTGAAAGACAAACTCACAAACAACCGGGATATGGCCCGGCTCAGCCGGACGCTCGCGGTCATCGACCGCTTTGTGCCGCTGCCGTTTGTGCCGGAGGAGAACCGGCGCGCGCCCTTCGACGCCGAGGCGCTGGCCGCGCTGCTGGAGAAACTCGAATTTCGCAAGCTGGCGGAAAAATGGGGGCTGCCCGCCGCGCCCCGCCCGCCGGTCGCGGCGGCCGGCGCCGGCGAAAACGGCGCCGCCGCCTACACGCCCCCGCCGTCGCGCGAGGTGACGGCACAGGAGGACATGGACGCGCTGGTTGCCGCCTGCCGCGCCGCAAAGGTCACGGCGCTGTCGGTGCTTGAGGACTGGGCGGGGGTGGCCGTCTGCACGGGGGAGGAGACCGCCGTGCTGCGCCGCATGGGCATCGATCCGGCGGCCTACGAACGGTGCCTGGACGCGCTCTGCGCGCCCGATGTCCCCAAAGCGGCGCATCAGGTCAAAGCGATTTTGGGCGCGCGGCCGGAGGCCGGAGGGTTTGTGGCGGACACGGCGCTCGGCGCCTATCTGCTTGCGCCCGCCGTCGGGAAATATCCGCTGGAAGCGCTGCTTCAGGCCGAGTTCGGGGCCCTGCCGCCGGACGACGGCGCGCGCGCCGCGTATCTCCACGCGCTGGCGGCGCGGCAGCGGGCGGCGCTCACGCGGGAGGGGCTGCTGCCGGTGCTTGAAACCATTGAACTGCCGCTGTGCGCTGTGCTCGCCGACATGGAGCGGGTGGGGTGCAAGGTTGACCGGAGCCGGCTCGCCGCCTTTGGCGCGGAATTGGCCGGGCAGCTCGCGGACTGCGAGGCGCGCGTCCACGAGATGGCGGAGGGGAACTTTAACATCAACTCCCCCAAACAGTTGGGAGAGATCCTCTTTGTGAAGCTGGGACTGCCGCCGCTCAAAAAGACCAAGACGGGGCCTTCCACCGACGTGGAGGTGCTGCGCAAACTGCGTCCCTACCACCCGATTGTCGGCGCGGTCATGGAATACAGGCAACTCAGCAAGCTAAAATCGACTTATGTGGACGGGCTGCTCGCGGTGGCCGGCCCGGACGGGCGCGTCCATACGAATTTTCAGATGACGGCCACGGCGACGGGGCGGCTCTCTTCCACCGAACCGAATCTGCAAAATATCCCCGTTCGGCAGGAGCCGGGCGAGGCGCTGCGGGGCATGTTTGTGCCGGAGGACGGATGGGTGCTTGTGGACGCCGATTATTCGCAGATCGAGCTGCGGGTGCTGGCGCACATCGCCGAAGACGCGGTGATGCGCCGCGCCTTCGCGGAGGGGGCGGACATCCACACGGTGACGGCCTCGCAGGTATTCGGCGTGTCCGCCGGTGAGGTGACGCCGCTGATGCGCCGCCACGCCAAGGCGGTGAATTTCGGCATTGTCTACGGCATCTCGGCTTTTTCGCTGGCCGACGACATCGGCGTCAGCCAGGCCGAGGCCCGGCGCTATATCGACAGCTACCTCGATCAATACGCCGGGGTCAGGAGCTACATGCGCGACATCGTGGAGAGAGCCCGGCGCGACGGTTTTGTGACGACGCTCTTCGGCCGCCGCCGGTGGCTGCCGGAGCTGGCCGCCGCGAACCGCAACGTGCGCGCCTTCGGCGAGCGGGTGGCGCTGAACACGCCGATCCAGGGGACGGCGGCCGACATCATCAAACTGGCGATGGTGGCCGTACACCGGCGGCTGCGCGCGGAGGGGCTGCGCGCCCGGTTGATTCTCCAGGTGCACGACGAACTGATCGTGGAGTGCCCGCGCGAGGAGGGACCGCGGGTGGCCCGGCTTCTCACCGAGGAGATGGAGGGCGTCTGCCGGCTCGACCCGCCCCTGCGCGCCGAATCACATGTGGGAGAAAGCTGGCTGGATGCCAAAAATTGACAATACGCAAGGGGGGCGTCCTCCGGCTATGGAGAAACACATCCTGTTTGTATGCACCGGGAACACATGCCGGAGTCCGATGGCGGCGGGGCTGTTCAATGCGGCCGCCGCGCGGGCGGGGCTGCCTGCCCGGGCGTCTTCCTGCGGCATTTCCGTGTTTGCGCCGTCACCCGCCACGCCGGCCGCGGTGCGGGCCGCCGCCGGTTGCGGGGCCGACATCTCCGCACACCAGGCCCAGCCGGCCACAGAAGCGCTGCTGTCCGCCGCCGACCGGGTCTACTGTATGACGCATGGCCACCTGGACGTGCTGGAGCTCATGTTTCCGGCCCGGGCCGGCCGCCTGGCGATGCTGGGCGCCTCCGACATCCCGGACCCTTTCGGCGGCACGGACGAGGAATACGCCGCCGTCTGCCGACAGATCCGCCAGGCCGTGGAGAAGCTTGCGCGCCAAATGGGAAAGGAGCAGGAGCCCCGGTGAGCCTCGTACTCGGGCGCATGGAACCGCGCCACGTGACGGATATGGTTCTGATCGAACAGGCCTGTTTTTCGCAGCCCTGGTCGCGGCGTATGCTGGAGGGAGAACTTGAAAATCCCCAAGCGTTTTATCTCGTGGCCGAACAGGACGGCGTGCTGGCCGGCTACGCCGGTATGCACGCCGTTTTAGACGAGGGCTACATCACCAATGTGGCCACCGCGCCCGCGTTTCGCCGGCGCGGCGTGGCCGGTACGCTGCTCGCCGCGCTGACCGCGCGCGCCCGCGCGTGGTCCCTTGCTTTTTTGACGCTGGAGGTGCGCGTGAGCAACGCGCCGGCCATCGCCCTGTACGAAAAGCACGGGTTTGTCCCCGTCGGCGTCCGGCGTCAGTACTACAGGGCCCCCCGCGAAGACGCGCTGCTGATGACAAAATATCTGTAGCCCATAAGGAGAACGGTATGAACATATTGGCCTTTGAGACTTCGTGCGACGAGACGGCGGCGGCCGTTGTGGCGGACGGGCGCGCGCTGCGCGCCAATGTGGTGCTCTCGCAGGCCGATATGCATGCGCTGTATGGCGGCGTGGTGCCGGAGATTGCCTCCCGGCGGCACATAGAGGTGATGGTGCCCCTGACCGAGCAGGCGCTGCGCGAAGCCGGTCTCACGCGCCCGGAGATCGACGCGGTGGCCGTCACCTGCGCGCCGGGACTCATCGGCGCGCTGCTGGTGGGCGTGAATTTTGCCAAGGGCGCGGCGCTGGCGCTGCAAAAGCCGCTGATCCCGGTACACCACATCCGGGGGCATCTGGCCGCGAACTATCTCGCGCACCCGGACCTGGCGCCGCCCTTTGCGGCGCTCGTGGCGTCGGGCGGGCATACGCTGCTGCTGGATGTGCGGAGTTACACCGACATAGGCGTGCTGGGGTCCACCTGCGACGACGCGGCGGGGGAGGCCTTCGACAAGGTGGCGCGCGTGCTGGGGCTCCCGTACCCCGGGGGGGCCGCGCTGGAGGCGCTGGCCGAATCGGGGCGCGGCGACGCCTACCGGCTGCCGCGTCCCAAGGGCGGGGACAACCCCCTGGACATGTCTTTCTCCGGGCTGAAGACCGCCGTGCTGAATGTGATCAATCAGGCGGCGCAAAAAAACGAGACGCTGGACCGGGCCGGTCTGGCGGCCTCTTTTACGCGCGCGGTGGCCGAAATTTTGGTGGGCCGCACGGTGCGGGCCGCCGAGATCGCGGGCCGCCGCACGGTCGTCCTGGCCGGCGGCGTGGCCGCCAACGGCCATCTCCGGGCGGCGCTGCGGGAGGCGCTGGCCGCCGCGGGCCGCACCCTCTACGTGCCGCCGCCCGCGCTCTGCGGCGACAACGCCGCCATGATCGCCGCCCAGGCCTTCTACGAGTGGAGAGAGGGCCGCACGGCCGGCATGGACCTGAACGGACGTGCCAACGCCTCCGTGTCGGGGTGAGGGGATTCGGCCCCGGTGTCGAATGATTTCAAAAATTTCCAGATCTCTATGAAAGCGTTATGTAAATCGACGGACGATTTTGACGCCGAACAAATATGCCTTTCCGAAGTTGTAATAATTTGGAAACAAACGCCCCATCCTATGGCGGATGGGGCGTTTTTGCTTGTGGATAACTTGGTGGACAATGGGTATAACTTTTTGGGAATCCGGTTACGGCGCGGATTATGGAAACCGGCAAGCGAGAATGCCCGCACTGCCGTCGGGGTGCGGCCAGGGTGGCGTCACAGCAATTCCTCTGCCGGTTCCTGCCGGCGGAAGAGCAGAGGAAGGCACGAGAGGCCGGCGAGGCCTATGAGCGTGTAAGTGATGCGGCTGGGCGGAAGAGTCGCTCCGCCAAAAAGGCTGGCTACGATGTCGAAATGAAAGAGGCCGACGCAGGCCCAATTGAGGGCGCCCAGGATCGTCACGGCCAACATGATCTTATACAAAGGGGGAGTCTCCTCTCACAGTGTGCGCGCGCACGGATTTGGGTGCGGACCCGAACGGCGGACTTTCGATACCCAAACCTTAGTATGAGCGGAGCGGACCAAACTATGCGCGGGCTTTAGCCGGACTGCGCCTTGATGACTTTCAGCCGTACAAATTCCTCCCGGTCCTTCTCCTCCAGCGCGTCGGTGATGACGGACACATCTGCGGTGAACCCCGGGATGATGATGTTGCTGAGCGCGTTGGCGCGTTTTTGCGTTTTTTTGATCGCAAAGGCCAGCCGGTAGATGGAGGTCTCCACCTCGGCGAGTTCGCAGATGAGCTGCTTGACCCGGATGAACTGGAGCGTCGCGTTGTCGAGCATGGAGTTTGTGAAGGCAAAACCGTAGGGGTTCGAGAAGGGTTTGTCTTCCATCGACACGCGCGGGATCTCCACGCCCATGACGGAGCGGTGATGGATCTGCAGCGACTCGTCGAGGGAGACGCACTGGGCGATGTCCGCGCAGTGGCCCAGCGTGATGTTGGCCTGTTGCAGGGAGGCGTACGCGTCTCGAAACACACTGTCGATCCGGCCCTGGATCTCGGTCGCGCGGTCGATGAGGCTCATCATCTCCCGGATGAGGATGTTCCGCTTCCGGTCCATGAGATCAAAACCGAGCCGCGCCAGCGAGAGGGAGCGCTTGATGGCCATCAGGTTGCCCTTGGTCGGTATTACATTCGCCATGAACACCGTCGCCTTTCACAGGAATCGGCCCAAAAGGCCGCCCACCCAATGGTGGAATATCGCCGCCCAACGCGGTGGCGGGGATGCAAATCAAATCCCGCCGCGCAGGGCGAGGGCGGCGTCCTCTTTGAAATATTTGGAGAGCAGCGCGGTGTCCACGCGGTCGAGTTCTTCCTTCGGAAGCGCCGAGAGGACGTCCCAGCCCGTGTCCAGCGACTGCTCCATCGAGCGGTTTTCGGTCATGCCCTGCCGGATGAAACGGTCCTCAAACAGCCGCCCGAACGCCATGTATTTCTTGTCGATCTCGGAGAGTTCGTCCTCCCCGATGACGGAGGCCAGCGCCCGCGCCTCCTGGACGCGCGCGTAAGAGGAAAAGAGCTGGTTTGAGAGCGCCGGGTGGTCCTCCCGGGTGTAGCCCTTGCCAATGCCGTCTTTCATCAGGCGGGAGAGCGAGGGCAGCACGGCAATGGGAGGGAACATGCCCCCCTGGTCGAGCGACCTGTCGAGCACGATCTGCCCCTCGGTGATGTACCCCGTGAGGTCGGGGATGGGGTGCGTGATGTCGTCGTTCGGCATCGAGAGCACCGGCACCTGCGTCACGGAGCCGCTCTGCCCCTGGATCATGCCGGCCCGCTCGTACAGAGACGCGAGGTCCGAGTAGAGGTAACTCGGATACCCCTTGCGGCTCGGGATCTCGCCCTTGGACGAGGAAAATTCGCGCAGCGCCTCGCAGTAGGAGGCAATGTCGGTCATGATGACCAGCACGTGGTAGCCGTGGACAAAGGCCAGATATTCCGCGGCGGTCAGCGCGCAGCGCGGCGTGAGGATGCGCTCGATGATGGGGTCGGAGGCCAGGTTCATAAACATGACCACCCGCTGCAGCGCGCCCGATTCCTCAAAATCGCGCTTGAAGAAGTCGGCCGTGTCGTTTTTGATGCCCATAGCGGCGAAGACAATGGCAAACTCCACATCCTCACCGTTTTCGCCGGTGACGCGGGCCTGGCGCACCATCTGGGCGGCCAGCTCGTTGTGGGGCAGCCCGGCGCCCGTGAAGATGGGCAGTTTTTGCCCGCGGATCAGTGTGGACATGCCGTCGATGGCCGAGATGCCCGTCTGGATGCAGGCGCGCGGGTAGAGGCGGGACACGGGGTTGATCGCGGAGCCGTTGATGTCGCGGCGCTCGTCGGGAAAGAGCGCGCCCAGCCCGTCGATCGGCCGGCCGCCGCCGTCGAAAATGCGGCCCAGCATGTCTTTTGAGAGAGCCAGTTCCATCGGGTGGCCCATGAAGCGGGTGCGGGCGTTTTCCAGGGACAGCCCGCGCGTGCCCTCGAAGACCTGCACAACGACGCGGTCGCCCTCGATCATGATGACGCGCCCCGTCCGGTTCTCGCCGCTTGTCAGGGTGATCTCCACCATTTCCTCATAAGAGGCGTCTCGTACGCCCTCCAAGATGATCAGCGGGCCGGCAATTTCCGAGAGCCCGATGTATTCCATGCGCATGACAAAGCCACCTCGTCTGTTAAGATTCGCCGCCCGGGTCGATGTTGTTGTCGATAAACACGCGGGACACGCAGGAGCGGATGTCGGCCACATAGTCGTTTAGCATGTCGAGGTTGTTGTTCGGCAGGTCGTATTTCATGCGGATAAGCCGCTCGAAAATGCCGGTGGCAGCGAGCTGGGAGAGCGGGATGTTGCGGTCGATGAGAGTGCGCGCCTCGTCGAAGAGTTCCAGCATGACGCCGAGCATCCCCATCTGTTTTTCAATGGGCACGTAGGTATCCGTGTCGTGGTAGGCGTTTTGCTGCAAGAAGCCGAGACGCACCACGCGCGCGACCTCGATGACGAGTTTTTGGTCCTCCGGCAAGATGTCGGAGCCGATCAGCTTGACGATCTCGTTGAGCTGAGACTCCTCCTGCAAGAGCCGGGACACCCGCGTGCGCTGTTCGGCGAACTTGCGGCCCAGGCGTTCCTCATACCAGGCCGTGAGTTCCGATGTGTACTCCGAATAAGAGGTGATCCAGTTGATGGCGGGGAAGTGGCGCGCGTAAGCGAGCTGCCGGTCGAGCGCCCAGAAACAGCGGATGAACCGCTTTGTGTTTTGGGTGACCGGCTCGGAGAAGTCGCCGCCCTGCGGGCTGACGGCCCCGATGACCGTGACGGACCCCTCGCTGCCGTCCAGCGTCTCCATATACCCGGCGCGCTCGTAGAACTCGGCGAGGCGGGAGGGCAGGTAGGCGGGGAAGCCCTCCTCGGCGGGCATCTCTTCCAAACGGCCGGCGATCTCGCGCAGCGCCTCCGCCCAGCGGGAGGTCGAGTCGGCCATGATGGCGACGTGGTAGCCCATGTCGCGGAAATATTCGGCCACCGTCATGCCGGTGTAGATCGACGCCTCACGGGCGGCCACCGGCATGTTGGATGTGTTGGCGATCAGCACGGTGCGCTCCATCAGCGGACGCCCCGACTTCGGGTCCGTCAGCTCGGAGAACTCCTCCAGCACCTGTGTCATCTCATTGCCGCGCTCACCGCAGCCCAGGTAGACAATGATGTCGGCGTCCGACCACTTGGCGAGCTGGTGCTGGGTGATGGTCTTGCCGGCGCCGAACGGCCCCGGAATGGCGGCGCAGCCGCCCTTGGCAATGGGAAAGAGTGTGTCGATGATGCGCTGGCCCGTGATGAGCGGCCGGTCGATGGCGCGGCGCCGCGACACCGGGCGCGGCCGGCGGATGGGCCACTGCTGCGCCAGTGTCAGAGGCACGCGCGCGCCGGACTCTGTCTCGACCTCGGCGATGACGTCCGTCACCGTGTAAGCGCCCGGAGGCCGCACGGTTTTGATAACGCCGGACACGTCGGGCGGCACCATCGCGCGGTGGCGGATGATGCCCGTCTCCTTGCATTCGGCAAACGCCTGACCGCCCGAGACCGTGTCGCCGACGGCCACTTTGATCTCGATGTCCCACTTCTTGTCGGCGTCCAGCGACGACACGTTGATGCCGCGGCCCATGAAGAAACCGGTGCGGGACTGGATGGCGCGCAACGGCCGGGCGATGCCGTCGAAGATGTTGCCGAGCAGGCCCGGCCCGAGTTGGATCGACATGGGCATACCGGTTGACTCGACGGGATGTCCCGGCGCGAGGCCGGTTGTATCTTCGTATACCTGGACAACGATGTCTTCTCCGCGCAGGCCGACCACTTCGCCCACCAAGCGCTCATGTCCGACATATACGGTGTCCATCATGTTGTATTCGCGTCCGCCGCGCACGGTGACCACCGGGCCGTTGACGCCATAGACCGTATAGGGCATATTGCAATCTCCCTTCAAGGGGCGTTTGTTTGTGTGTCCCATGCTCTCGGGCGCCGCGCGCCCTTCGTTTGCCGCAAAAAACGGGGCCGCGCCGGCCTGTCAGGCGCTTTGGATCTTTCCGGCGGGCATGTTGAGCTCGACAAAGAAACGCGTCTTCCACTCATCGAGATTGGCGTCGAAGGTCTGGTTGATCTGCTGCTGCCGTTCACGGCATTCGGCGATCAGCCCGCCCAGTTGAAAGTGCCCCTGTTCAAAGGTGACGGACTGCCCTTTGGCCGCCTCGATGAGCGACGGCACGAGCGACATATCCTCGGCGCGCAGTGAGATCGTTGTGGGCAGGCCTTTGAAGACGGAAAACGCGTTCGTCATCAGTGTTTTGAGCTGTTTGGCGTAGGCCGGCGTCTTTGTGTATTCGACGACGCGCGCCGTCACGTCCCGCAGGATCTCGCGGGCCAATTCCTCCCGGCGGGCGTAGAGCGCGCGTTTGCACTCCATCATCTTGCGGGAGACGCGGCGGCTGTTTTCCGTGTGGAGCGAAGCCACTTTGTTCTTGATGTACTGGTAGGCTTCGTTCAGCGCCTCGTTTTCGGCAGAGGAGAGGGAAGTTTCCCGTTCCCTGCGCACTTCCTCCAAGATCGCCCGGCTGTCGGCCTCGGCGTCCGAGGTGATGGCTTTGGCAAAGAGGTCCAGCTTTTCCTCCAGACTGGCCATGGATACCCTCCTCTTATACAGGCGTTGCGCCGCGCGGCGGCCGATCGGATGTCTGACGGCGGTTAAACCCGAATGCCGATGGCCTCGCGGATATAGCGCGTGATGGAATCGGCCGACCGACCGGTACCGTGCCGGTCCGGGATCTCCACCACCAGGGTGTGGGTCAGCTTGAGCTTGAGGTCGTAGATGAGGTCCGGGGTCTCGCGGGCCAGCTTTTCGGTGATGAGCAAAACGCCGATGTCTGGGTTGGCGATGACCTTGGACACGGCCTCTTTGACGTCCTCCGTGGAGGAGACGCGCGTGCCGTCGATGCCGGCCAGGCGGAGCCCGGTCAGGGTGTCGGAATTGTCTGAGATCACAAAGAAACGCATACGGCATCTCCTTTCCGGCGGATGGGTCGTCTGCGCCCGCCGTTCGGGCGCGGGCTTTGCTTAGAACTTGTTGAGAATCGAGAAGGCGATGATCAGGCCGTACAGCGCGATGCCTTCCGCCAGGGCGACAAAGATGAGCGCCTTGCCGAATGTCTTGTCGTTCTCAGAAATAGCGCCCAGTGCCGCCGCGCCGGAGGCCGCCACGGCGATGCCGCTGCCGACGCCGGAGACGCCCACGGCCAGCGCCGCGGCGATCATGCCGAGACCGGCCTGCGGGTCCAGCGCCCCCACGGCTTCCGCCGCGCCGGGTGTGGCCGCGGCCAGCGCCTGGCCCGCGATGCCGGACGCCGCGAAGAGCACGCTCACCGCAAAGAAGGATACAATGTGCGTCACGAGCGCGTGTTTCACCGGTTTGCCGGCCGTTTTGCGGCGGTAGATGAGGTAAAGGGACACCACGATCATCGCGACCAGGAACAACAGAGACACAGCTTGCATTGGAAACATTGAAAACCCTCCTAAACTTGTTGACAACAGAAATTCGTGCGTGGCGGAGCGCCGCCGGCGCCCAAACTTAACGCCTTCCGGCGCCCAGCTTCTTTGTGCGAGAACGAAAATCGGGTAAGAGAGACCATATGAAAACTCGAAAGTTTTCACAATACTATACAATATACAGTGATT
>JAIRTA010000142.1 GCA_031255175.1 Oscillospiraceae bacterium
ATCCATCTATTGCCAATAGGCATTCGTCAAACGCCGCATTTGTATCGTGGTACTTGTATTTTTTTACCACGGACATCTGGTTGCGAATTTTCGCGGCAGCGATTGCCTTGGCAATTTCAATGCGCCTGTCAGCGTTCCCAAACGCCGCGTGCTGGGCAAGCCGAAGCGCCGCACCGCCGCTTTTCATCGAGAGCACCCGCCCCTTGACCTTGCCCCACTTGGACTGATAGATCACGTCAATCCCCGCGCAAAGCAACAGGTCGAGCGCGGGCGCGGTGAGGTTCACACTGTCAAACAGCACGACGGTCTTCACCCCGGCAAGCGGCACGGTCGCGAGTGTTTCCCCCGAACGGACACACCGCAGATGCCCCCCTTCGCGTTTAACTGCGCATTTTTCTTGCGAAATATACAACGTTTCCATATTTCATCCTCCCGGCACAAAATCCCTATAGGCACTCCAGGCATTTGGCTTTCACTTCCTATATCAGGGAAAAATCCGCGCAGGTTCAATTTCCGCGGTTTTTACTTGCGGTTTTGGGCGGCCGATATAGTTTGCGAAAGGGGCGGTGGCCGCTATGTTCATCAACTTCACAAACCATCCCAGCGACAACTGGTCGGCAGAGCAAACCGCCGCCGCCCATGTCTTTGGGGAAATTTTGGATCTTCCGTTCCCGAACGTGGACCCGAACGGCGGCGAGGGGTACATCGAAGCGCTTGCCGCCGAGTACGTCACGCGGATAGCCGCGCACAGGCCCTTGGCCGTCCTCTGCCAGGGCGAAATGACGCTCACGTTCGCTGTCGCTTCTCTCCTGCCTCTCGTGTGCAACGCCGCCGTTTTGGCGGCGTGCTCCGCGCGCGTTGTCACCGAATTTGCAAACGAAGACGGTATGATTGCAAAGTACACAGCGTTTAGATTCACACGGTTTCGAAACTATTTGCCGTAGTATTTTTCTCGCGGCACAACAACTCCCAAAAAATGTCTGTTTCATTGTGCAACATGCTGAAAATCGTGATTTTTTGCATTGTTTCAAAAATCCATTGACAAGCGGTGGGGCTTGTGCTAGAATTTTATTTATTCCTTCAAGCGGGATGTCTGTGGCGGCGCGCCTGTCCCGTGCGATTGTGTGAGGGAGACTTCTATGGATTCTCTTGACCGCCGTGTGAGCAGCGTAAACGTAGTCATTATTGGCAGCGTTATCATTATTGATAGCGCTTATTTGCGTTACGCTGCCAGGAGGACATAGAGCGCAGGACAAGTTGCTCTAAGGGCCCGCAGCGAACGCTGCGGGCCCTTTTTGTTTTACTTTGACGCGGGGGAGGAAATCGATATGTTGATGTCAGGCGCCCAGATTCTTCTTGCGGAGTTGGCGCGGCACGGGTGTGACACTGTTTTTGGCTACCCCGGCGGCGCGGTTTTGGACATCTACGACGAGCTGTACAAGCACGCCGGCGTCCGCCACATCATCGCCGCGCATGAGCAGGGCGCGGCGCACGCCGCCGACGGGTACGCCCGGGTGTCCGGAAAACCGGGCGTCGTTGTGGCGACGAGCGGGCCGGGCGCGACCAACCTTGTGACCGGGATCGCGAACGCGTACCTGGACTCGGTGCCGCTGGTCGCGATAACGGGCAATGTCGCCTCGAGCCTGCTCGGAAAGGACAGCTTTCAAGAGGTGGACATCGTGGGCGTCACGCAGCCCGTTGTGAAGCACAACTTCATTGTCCGCGACGTGAGCGCCCTCGCGGACACCATCGCAAACGCCTTCGCGATCGCCTCATCCGGCAGGAAGGGGCCTGTCCTCATAGACATTCCGAAGAACGTACAGCGTGAGACGTGCGCCTACAGGCCCGGGACGCCCGTGCCGCGCAAAACCCGCGCCGCCGTCGATCTCGACGAGGCCGTGGACGCGATAAACCGCTGTGAACGGCCGTATATTTATTGCGGGGGCGGCGTCATCTCGGCCAACGCCGAGGCCGAACTGCTCGCGCTGTCTCAAAAGATCTCCGCGCCGATCGGGCTGTCGATGATGGGCCTCACCGCGGTGCCCGGCGCATACGAACTGAACCTCGGCATGTGCGGGATGCACGGGAAGTACGCGGCGTCGGTGGCCCAGTCGAAGGCGGATCTGATGATCGCCGTCGGCGTCCGCTTCTCCGACAGGGCGACGGGCGACATCGGCGCGTACACCAAAAACTGCCGGGTCATCCACATAGACATCGACCAGGCGGAGCTCGGCAAAAACATACCGGACATCATCGAGCTGTGCGGAGACGCCAAGAAGATTCTGCCCGCGCTGTGCGCGGGCGCGCAAAAAAAGCGCAGCGCGGCGTGGCTGCGCACGATTTTGGCCGACAAGGCGGCGGACGCAACCGGCGAAGAGGACCGCGGTTTCACGCCGCGGAACATCATCCGCGCGGTCCGGGCGCACGCGGCGGACGAGACGGTTGTCGCGACGGACGTGGGCCAGCACCAAATGTGGGTCACGCAGCATTACGCGTTCTCCGTGCCGCGCACGCTGCTCACGTCCGGCGGCCTGGGCGCTATGGGGTACGGCCTGGGCGCCGCGATCGGCGGCTGCCTCGCCTCCGGGCGAAAGAGAACCGTCCTCTTCACCGGAGACGGCAGCTTTGGGATGAACCTCACCGAGATGGCCACCGCGGTCTCCCAGCGTCTCCCGCTCACCATCGTGCTGATGAACAACGGGGTCCTTGGCATGGTCCGCCAATGGCAAGGGATGTTCTACGGCGCGCGTTACGCCGCCACGACGCTGCGGAGGAAGACGGACTATCTCGCTCTCGCGCGGGCGTTCGGCGCGGACGGCGCCGTGGTCGGCGACATGCCGGCGCTCACGGCGCGGCTGGCGGGCGGGTTCCCGGACGACACGCCGTATCTTTTGGACTGCCGGATCGACATGGACGAGAAGGTCTTCCCGATGATCCCGCCCGGCGGTTCCGTGAGAGACATCAGAATCGGATAGGCGCGAAGAGGCGCTCACATAAGAAAGCACAAATAAAAAAGGAGGCACCGGCTATGACGGACGACAGATTTACCATCGGATTGACGGTCTCGAACCGATACGGGGTCCTGACCCGCATCGCGGGGCTGTACAGCAAGCGCGGCTACAACATCGACAGCCTCGCGGTCGAAGAGACAGAGGACCCCTCCGTATCGCGGATGACCATCGTCTCGCAGGGCGACAAAAACACCCGGACGCAGATGCTGCGCCAGCTGAGAAAGCTGTTTGACGTGAGAGCGGCCGACTTGCTTGCGGGCGACGGCGCGGGATCTGTTGCGCCGCGCCCCGTCAAGAGGGAGCCCCCGGCCGCGCCGAACATGTCGAACATGTACTACGAGCGGGACTGCGACCTGTCTCTGCTCGCGGACAAAACCGTCGCCATCGTCGGCTACGGCAGCCAGGGGCACGCCCACGCGCAAAATCTGCGCGACAGCGGCGTGTCGGTCATCGTCGGCCTGTACGAGGGCGCCCCGAGCGCCGCGCGCGCGGAGGGGGACGGATTCGCCGTGTACAACACGGAGGCCGCCGTCAAAAGAGCCGACGTCGTCATGCTCCTGGTGAACGACGAGAAGATGGCGGCGCTTTACGCCGAAGAGGTCGCGCCGCACCTGCGCCGCGGCATGACCCTGTGCTTCGCGCACGGGTTCAACATCCACTACGGGCAGATCGCGCCGCCCGAGGACGTGGACGTCATCATGATCGCGCCCAAAGGCCCCGGCCACACGGTCCGGAGTCAGTTCCTCGAGGGCCGGGGCGTCCCCTGCCTGATCGCCGTGCACCGGGATTACAGCGGCCGCGCGCGCGACCGGGCGCTCGCCTGGGCCAAGGGCATCGGCGGGGCGCGGGCCGGGATCCTCGAGACCACATTTGAAGAGGAGACCGAGACCGATCTGTTCGGGGAGCAATGCGTGCTGTGCGGCGGCGTCACGGCCCTCATGAAGGCCGGATTTGACACGCTCGTGAACGCGGGCTACCGGCCGGAGAGCGCGTACTTCGAATGCGTACACGAGATGAAGCTCATCATCGACCTCGTGATCAAGGGCGGCCTGTCGTTCATGCGCCACAGCATCAGCGACACGGCCGAATACGGGGATTACTGCGTGGGCGACCGCATCATCACCGCGGGGACGAAAGAGGAGATGCGAACGGTCCTGGCCGAAATCCAATCCGGGGTATTTGCCCGCCGCTGGATCGAGGAGACCCGGACCGGGCGCAAAGCCTTTTTGGCGCGGCGGGAGACCGAATCGCGGCTCGCCATCGAAACGGTGGGCGCGGCGCTTCGCAGGAACATGAGCTGGCAGGCGGGGCGATGACGATGGATGCGATGACGATGGATGCGGTGACAATGGATATGGATACGGAGAGAAAGAATGCCCTGCGCCTCGACGAGCCGTCGAACGCCCCGAAGCGCGCCCTGATGTACGCGATGGGCTACACCGCCGGGCAGATGACAAAACCCCTCGTCGGCGTGGTGAACTCGTTCGGCGAGGCCGCGCCGGGGCACATCCATTTGCGCGCCGTCGCCCGCGCCGTGAAGGACGGCGTGCTGGCCGCGGGCGGCACGCCGATGGAATTCAACACGATCGCCGTTTGCGACGGGCTCGCGATGGGGCACGGGGGGATGCGGTACTCCCTCCCGTCCCGCGAGCTGATCGCGGACAGCGTCGAGTGCATGGCGCGGGCGCACCGGTTTGACGCGCTCGTCTTCATCCCCAGCTGTGACAAGACCGTGCCGGGGATGCTCATGGCCGCCGCGCGGCTGAACCTGCCCTGCGCGTTTGTCTCCGGCGGGCCCATGCTCTCTGTGGACGGCACCGACCTCAACACCGTCTTTGAGGCGGTCGGCGCCGTCCGCGCGGGCGCCCTCAGCCCGGAGGCGCTGTCGGAACTCGAAAAAACCGCCTGCCCCGGCTGCGGCTCCTGTTCGGGCATGTTCACGGCCAACTCGATGAACTGCCTGTGCGAGGCGCTGGGCATCGCCCTGCCCGGAAACGGCACCGCCCCCGCCGTCTCCGCGGAGCGGATCCGCCTGGCGAAGGACACCGGGGCCGCGGTCATGGCGCTGCTGCGCGGGGACGTCAGGCCGTCCCGCCTCCTGACCGGGGCGGCGCTGGCCAACGCGCTGCGCGTCGACATGGCGCTGGGCTGTTCGACCAATTCGGTCCTGCACCTCGCGGCGCTGGCCCACGAACTGGGGTTCGCGTTCGACCTCGCGCGCGTCAACGAAATCAGCGACGCCACGCCGAATCTGTGCCGGCTCGCCCCCGCCGGCGCGCACCACGTACAGGATCTGCACCGCGCCGGCGGCGTCTACGCGGTCATCAAGGCGCTTGCGGAAAACGGCGCGTTCGACGCCGGCGCGCTGACCGCGGCGGGCGTGCCGTTCGCCGATACCCTGCCCGGCCGCGGCGGCGGGAACGGGGACGGGACTGTCATACGGCCGTTCGGCGCCCCGTATTCCGCGACCGGGGGGCTTTCGGCCCTGTTTGGGAACCTCGCCGAACGGGGCGCCGTCGTCAAACGGAGCGCCGTCGCCGCCGACATGCTGCGCTTCACCGGAAACGCGCGGGTCTTCGACGGGGAGGAGGCGGCCCTGCCCGACATCTTCGCCGGGAGGATCTCGCCCGGGGACGTGGTCGTCATCCGCTACGAGGGGCCCGCGGGCGGGCCGGGGATGCGCGAAATGCTGTCACCCACGTCGGCGATAGCGGGCATGGGCCTGGACGCGTCCGTGGCGCTCCTCACGGACGGCCGCTTCTCGGGCGCGACGCGCGGCGCGGCGATCGGGCACATCTCCCCGGAGGCGGCGGCCGGCGGCCTGCTGGCCTATGTGCGGGACGGGGACAGGATTCTCATCGACATCCCCGCCCACAGGCTCGAACTGCTGGCGGACCCGGCCGAGATCGCCAGGCGCAGAGAGGCCGCGCCCGCCAAACCGCGCCGCGCGCCGGCCGGCTATTTGGGGCGATACGCAAAGACCGTGTCGTCGGCCGACAGGGGCGCGGTCGTGGGGAGAGGGGGGCGCGCGTGATGCTGTCCTTTGACATGATCCACGCGGCGGGGCGGACCCTGCGGGACGTCGCCAGGAAGACGGATATCATCGTCGCGCCCGGCCTCGCCCCGGCCTGCGACCTGCGGCTGAAAACCGAAAATTTGCAGCGGACGGGGGCGTTCAAAATCAGGGGCGCGTACAACAAGATCGCCAGTTTGGGCGAGGCGGAGCGCGCCAAAGGGGTTGTCGCCTGTTCCGCGGGGAACCACGCGCAGGGCGTGGCGCTCGCCGCTTCGCGGTTTGGCGTCAACGCCACGCTGTTTCTCCCCCTGGCGGCCCCGATCTCAAAAATCGAGGCGACGCGCCGGTACGGCGCGGACATCCGCCTGTCCGAGGGCGTCTACGACGACGCCTACGAGGAGGCCGTCGCCCACGCGCGGGACACGGGCGCCGCGTTCATCCACCCGTTTGACGACGAATGCGTCATCGCCGGCCAGGCGACGGTGGGGACGGAGATCATGGAACAGTTTCCCGATGTGGACGCCGTTGTCGTTCCCGTCGGCGGCGGCGGCCTCGTGTCCGGCGTCGCCTTCGCGGTCAAGGCGCTGAACCCGAAGTGCGCCGTGTACGGCGTACAGGCGGCGGGCGCCGACAGCATGGCGCGGAGCTTTCGGAGGAAGGAGCCCTTCTGTGCCGACGCCGTCTCCACCTTCGCGGACGGCATCGCGGTCAAGATCCCGGGCAAACTGACCAAAGCGCTCTGCGACCAATACGTGGACGATGTCGTCACCGTGTCGGACGACGAGACGGCGGCGGCCATCCTGTCTATGATGGAGACGCAAAAGCTGGTGTCGGAGGGCGCGGGCGCGGTGGCGGTCGCCGCCGTCATGTTCGGGAAGATCGCCGTCGGCGGCAAAAAAGTCTGCGCGGTCGTCTCGGGCGGCAACATCGACGTGAACATTCTCTCAAGGGTCATCAACCGGGGCCTCCTGAAGGCGGGCCGGCTCACAAGCCTCACGATCGAACTGACGGACAAACCGGGCCAGCTCATGGCGGTGTCGGCGCTGATCGCCAAAGAGGGCGCCAACGTGATCCGCGTACACTACACGCCCGGCGGAGAAAACATGGACATCAACGGATGTTTTTTGAACATCTCGATGGAAACCCGCGACCGCGACCACCTGGAGCGGATCAAAACCGCCCTGCGCGGCGCCGGGTTCACGATGTGCTGATATTTTTGTCCGCGCCCCTTGCGAAGCGGGGGGAAACTCTGATATAGTATGGGTTGAGTGCCGGGTGCAATTCCGACACGCAACCCATATTCTTTTGCGGGGCTGTTTTCCCATACGCAGGGCCTGTAGGGGCGCGTGTGCGGCGGGGTGTGTGGGGAACCTTGACCGGGCCGCGAAAATGCGGTACACTGGTAGAACGGGAATGGGGCCGCGGGATGGTTTGCCGCGGTGTCCGGAAGAAAGGGGCGGCGGCGCAGGCCCGCCGTGTAAGGGGATTTTTCCATGTACACGCAGGAAGAGCTCTGGAATCACATTTTGGCGGAACTGGCCCGGGACAATTCCCAGACCGTGCTCCGCACCTGGTTTGAGGACATGCAAATCCTCAAGAGTACGTCGGAACACCTCGTCCTCTACACGCCGCCCGCCTTCAAGCGGGATATTGTTCAGCGCCGGTACCTCGACCGCATCCGGGACATCCTGGAGGAGTTGCAGGGGGGGCCGGTGCTGGTGGAGATCCTCACCGAGGAGGAATTGGAGGAATACCGGCGGCGGGAAACCCTCTCCGAGGAGACCTCCGAACAGACGCTCTTCACCTTCGACCGTTTTGTCGTCGGGTCCTCCAACAAATTTGCCCACGCGGCGGCGCAGGCCGTCGCGGACGCGCCGGCCAAGGCGTACAACCCTCTGTTTATCTATGGGGGGTCCGGCCTCGGCAAGACGCACCTGCTGTACGCCGTGATGGACCGCATCGGCCAGCTCTACCCCTCTTTTACGATCCATTACGTCACCGGGGAGCAATTTACGAGCGAACTTGTCACCGCCATCCGCGTCGGGAAAAACTATGAATTCCACGAGACCTACCGAAAGCTGGACGTTTTGCTCGTGGACGATATTCAATTCATCGCCGGCAAGGATTTCTCCCAGGAGGAGTTTTTCTACACCTTCAACGCCCTGTACGAGTCCGGGCACCAGATCGTCCTCACCTCCGACCGGCCCCCGAAGGACATGAACCGCCTGGAGGACAGGCTGCGTTCCCGCTTTGAGTGGGGCCTCATCGCCGACATCCAGCCCCCCGACTTCGAGACGCGCATGGCCATTGTGAACGCCAAGGCCGCGCGCCTCGGCCTCACGGTGTCGGAGGACGTGGCCGAATACATCGCCAACACCATCACCTCAAACGTGCGCCAACTGGAGGGCACCGTCAAGAAAATGCTGGCGTACCGGGACCTCATGCACAGCGCGATCGACCTCGAGAGCGCGAAACGCGCGATCTCGGACATCGTGCGCGAAAGCCCCGGCCTCGCGCCCACGCCGCAGCTGATCTTGGAGGAGGTCTGCGGTTACTACGCCCTGGACCCGGCGCTGATCCTCAGCGCGAACCGGCGCTCCGACCTGGTCACCGCCCGGCAGGCCGCGATGTATCTCTGCCGCCTGCTGACGGACCGCTCCCTCCACGACATCGGGAAGTTCTTCAAACGCGACCACACGACCATCAGCCACGGCTGCGAGCGGGTGGAGCAGCAAAAATCCTCCGACCCCGCCTTCGCCCGGGACCTGCAGACCATCATTGAGAACGTCAAGAGCCGGTGAAATTCCGTGATCATATACAAGATTTTCCATTTTTCGGCGCGCCGTTTATCCCCCATGTCCGGGGGATGGGGGAGGGGGATATCCGGTTCGCCGCCGCGGGCAGGGGTGATCTCCCCCACAGCCGCCGCGGATGTCCCAGGGTTGTCCCCCACGGCTGTGCGTCCCGTATCCCTTCCGCCGCAGGCCTTTGAAGCGGTTATCCACTGTCCACCGGACTACCGCCTCTTATGCCACCGTAATACATATATTCTTTTCTCTTCTATCATAGAACAGAAATATATGATTTTTCCGGACATGTGCCGGGCCACCATCTTTTGAGAGAGGAGGGGCGTTTATGAAATTTTCCTGTGAAAAAGCGCTCCTGCTGGCAGCCATTTCCCATGTGTCCCGCATCATCCCGTCCCGCAGCAGCATCGCCGCGTTGGAGGGCATCCTGATCGAGACCAACGACCGCCTGCGCCTGACCGGGTTCAACCTGGAAGTCGGTATCCGCACGGAACTGGATGTGGATGTGGAGCGGACGGGCAGTGTTGTCGTGGGCGCGCGCCTGCTGGGCGAGATCGTGCGCAAACTCCCGGATGAGACCGTGACGTTTGAGATGCGGGACAAGCTGGTGATGAACATCCGCTGCGGCCAGTCCGTCTTCGACATCGCCTCCTGCCTGGACGGGGTGTCGTACCCGGAACTGCCGGAGGTGTCGGAGGAACAGGCGACGATGCTGCCCCAGGCGCTGCTGCGCGGGATGATCCACGAGACGATCTTCGCGGTCTCCGACAATGAGAACAAGATCATCCACACCGGCTCCCAGTTCAACTGGGGGGAGGGGAAGCTCGTCATCGTCTCGGTGGACGGGTACCGGCTGGCACTGCGGCGGGAGTCCACGGAGGGCGCCGGCTTTTCCGGCAGTTTTGTCGTGCCCGGCGTCGCGCTGCGCGAGATCGAGCGGCTGCTCTCCGACAAGGAGGACGAGACCGTGAAACTCGTGCTGGGCGGGCGGCACATCTCGTTTTTCATGGGGGACACCGTCCTGGTCACGCGGCTGCTGGAGGGGGATTTCCTCAACTACCGGACGGCCATGCCCGCGTCCCTGCCCGTCGACGTGCGGCTGAACATCCGGGACTTTACGGCCGGCATCGAGCGCGTGAGCCTGCTGATCAACGAAAAGATTAAAAATCCGGTCCGGCTGCTGGTCCGCCCGGGCGGCGTGGATCTCTCCTGCCGGACCTCCCTGGGCTTTGCCGCCGACGCGTGCGAGGCCGAGGTGACCGGCGAGTTGCCGGAGGCCGGCATCGAGATCGGGTTCAACCACCGGTATCTGCTGGACGCGCTGCATGTCCTGCCGGGGGAGAGCTTCCGGCTGAAGCTGCTGAGTCCGCTGGCGCCCTGTGTGCTGATGCCCGACGAGGGCGACGCCTACTTCTACATGGTGCTGCCGGTGCGGCTGCGCGCCGACTGACGTGCACATCGCGCGGCTGACGGTGCAGGGCTTTCGCAACCTGGCCGCCCAGACGGTCCCGTTCTCGCCCGGCGTGAACGTGGTGCAGGGGGAGAACGCGCAGGGGAAATCCAACTTGCTGGAGGCCGTGTTTTATTTCGGCGGCGGCAAGAGTTTCCGGGCCCGGCGGGAGCAGGAACTGATCCGGTTCGGAGAGACGACGGCGGCGCTGGAGGCGCACATCGTCTCGGGCGGCCGCGCGCAGACGCTGGCGGCGCGCTTTTCCGCCGGCGCCCGGCGGAGTCTCTTCGCGAACGGCGCGAAGCTGTCCTCGCCCCGGGAGTTGGTGGGGCGGCTGCCCTGTGTGTTTTTCGGACCGGAGGAGCTGGACATCGTCCGCGCCGGCGCGTCGGCGCGCCGGCGCTTTTTAGATTTGGCGCTCTGCCAGTGCCGCCCGCGGTACCTGACGGCGCTCAGCGAATATGTCCGGCTGTATAAGCACAAGACCCGCCTGCTGCGCGACAGCCGCCCGGGCACGGCGCTGGCGGACACCCTGCCGGTGTTCAACGCCCGGCTGGCCCGCGCGGGGGCGGCGCTGATTCGATACCGAACGGACTTCGCCGCCCGGATCACGCCGGCGGCGGCGGCCCTGCACGGGGACATCTCCGGCGGGCGGGAGACGCTGTCGCTGCGCTATGTGACGCACGGCAGCCTGTGCCCGGACGACCCGGAGGACGCCCTGGAGGCCGGGCTGCTCGCGCTGATGGAGGAGCGGGCGGAGACCGAATGGGCGGCGGCGCGCTGCCTGGTCGGGCCGCACCGGGACGACATCGAACTGCTGCTGGACGGCGTGCCGCTGCGCGCCTTCGGGTCCCAGGGGCAGTCCCGCACGGCGGCGCTGGCCCTGAAATTGGCGGAACGGGACATCTTCCGGGAGGAACTGGACGAGCCGCCGGTGCTGCTGCTGGACGACGTACTCTCCGAGCTGGACGGACGGCGGCAGG
The DNA here is from genome assembly GCA_031255175.1 of Oscillospiraceae bacterium. Lineage (GTDB taxonomy): Bacteria > Bacillota > Clostridia > Oscillospirales > UBA929 > JAIRTA01. The sequence continues at coordinate 11,268 of JAIRTA010000142.1, forward strand.
ACTTCATCCTGCACCGGCTGGGCGGCGGGCAGGTGATCATCACCTGCTGCGAACCGGGCCGCGCGGGGGCGCTCCCGGACGGGAAGAACCTGCTGGTGGAGGCCGGCCGCGTCTCGGAGTCCGCCGCGGGGGCGTCCGGGTGAAACGCTGAAATGCTTTCTTCTCATATACAATATATAGTATGCACATACTATATATTGTGGTTTTGAATCTGAAAAACAGGGTGTCCGTACAGGCCGGGGGAGGGGTGGTCATGTATCTTCATTTGGGCAGCAACGCCGTGGTGCCGCACGCCGCGGTGATCGGGATCTTCGACCTGGAATTTACGTCTCAGTCGCGTCAGACAAAGCGCTTTTTGGCCCGCGCGGAGCGGGAGGGTCTTGTCGAGGCGGTCTCCAACGACCTGCCGGCCTCGTTCATCCTCTGCCAACGCGACGGCGCCGCCCGCATCTACCTCTCGCCCATTTCCACAGCAACCCTGGCAAAACGCTTTGCGGAGATGACAGGGTTCCCGTGGGGGGAGAGATAGAAATTTATGTTTCTGTGTTTGGCAACCCTGGCAAAACGCTTC